>JAICQW010000235.1 GCA_025937665.1 Nitrososphaeraceae archaeon
CAACTTAACTGATTCCAACTTAACTGATTCCAACTTAACTGATTCCAACTTAACTGATTCCAACTTAACTGATTCCAACTTAACTGATTCCAACAACATAACTGATTCCAAGGATAATTTCAATGATAAGGCATTCTATGTTCTAATCAAGAGTGTAAATAATAAAACACATTTTGTTCCAGATAAGGTAACCCTCACTGAGGGTGATAAGGTTATTTGGCTCAACCATGACAATTCACAACATAGGATAACAGTAGGTTCAGATTCTAGATCCGGATATCAATTAACAAACTCACTTATCCTTCCAAACGGAACAATCGAGCATCAATTTCAATTGACAGGAACATATTATTCAGTTTTAGACGATCTTGACTCCAGGGGAATTGTCCAAATTCTAGACAAGGGAAATGAAGATAATGCGGTTTCTATACCTTTAGAGGACTAGTTCTTCTAAAAAACATGATAATATTAAAATTCAATTAAAACAGGAGAAGGCGACAAACTTCACATCAATGACAAGACCCCGATACATCCGCATAAGCGCGTAAAGGCTTCATAAGATCAATTAGTAAAATTTTTATCAATATAAAGTAATACCTGCGATTGTTACGATGATCTTTAAAGTGGTAAATATCTCAAGAGAACAATTCAGAAGAGATATGATGATTCAGCATTTGAACACGCCTCTCAATGTTAGTCACATAGATCTAATATTGTAGTAAATACAATGATTCAGTTTGAACTTGAAAAATGACTTTCGTAGGTATCAGATTCCCAGTATTAGAAATCACGTAAACAGCCGTGGGTCGTACACCATAGTCTATAGTCCACAGATTTTACTTATGTTTTGCATATTATAGCAAAGTATCATATTCTCTGTGAATATAGGGGTAAAACGTCTGAATTACATAACTTATAGGGAGAGTCAGCCGTAATATATTTTAGTGAGGATAGGTCACAGGTACAAGATGAATCCGAGCAAACTGTTATTTGCAAGCATACTAGGGTTAGCTATCTCGCTGTCTGTTTTGCTTACTGTATCACTCGTCGATGAGATACATGCAGCAAAATATCCATACGACGCAGCTTTGAGCGGACAGAATGAGGTACCTCCTGTAGAGACTGACGCAACTGGAGAAGCTGAGTTTACACAAGTGAAAAATGACACTATCAAGTATAAGGTCCAAGTCAATTCCACTGGAGGGTTTAATGCTTCAGCAGCACACATCCATATGGGCAAGGAAGGAGAAAACGGTGAAGTAGTTATAGACCTTTTGAACACTCCGACTAGCAAAGACAAAGTTACCGCTTATGGAATAATATTCAGAGGTAACTTGACTGACTCTGGTCTAAAAGGCCCAATGCAAGGCAAGACTTTAGGCGACTTGGCTGCCGCGATGGACTCTGGTGATGCTTACGTAAACGTGCATACTGCAGAACATCCTGATGGAGAAGTTAGAGGGCAGATAGTAAATACCGACAAGCCTGAAGCAGCAGAATCTACCAACTCTACTGAAGTGGGATTCTCTACTTTAACTGAGTAGTAGACTAACATCCCATCCATTTCTAATTTTTTTTAGAAATCAAATATTTTTCTTGTTTAGTATCTCATGATTGTTGTTGCGACATTACGGTTTATTTTAAAAACCTAGAGAAAAATTGGCAAAATTAACATTGAAATGTATCTTTTGATACGCTTATTATGTGATTAAATTATTTCATTCAAATGTTCAATCCATGGCACAGGCGGATATAGTAGTATTAGGCATTCCTGATGAATCAAGGTCACATGCAAAAAGAAAGGGGGCTAGCAAGGGACCCGACAGTTTAAGGCGTGCATCGAATTATTATGAATTTTTTGAGAGAGATGGAAAAAGAATTCCCATTTGTCCAATGTCAGGAACACTTGAAAATAAAAAAATCATCGATATAGGAAACCTATCAAGAGATGATCTCTATAAAATGGTATTTGATATAGTTTCAACCAAAAAAATTCCCATAACTATTGGCGGAGATCATTCCATTACAACCATAATCCTCAAGGCAATAAACGATAGCTTTGAAGGAGAAAAAGTATCGCTTCTTTACTTTGATGCTCACCCTGATTTTGTTTCATCCACTAGGAACTATTATGGTTCGGTTATTACTGACTCGTCAAGTTATATCAATTTTAACAAAAGTATGCTGATTGGTACTAGGGCTGCAGAGATGGAAGAATTAGATAATGCTACAGGAAAAAAATTGGAGATAATGACTCCTATCGATATTATTGAATTAGGTATCAATGCTACTATCAAAAGGATCATAGCAAAATGCAGAGTAAGAAAAGTATACTTGTCCATTGATTTAGATTGTATGGACCCTGGAGTGGCTCCTGGTGTATCTGTGCCAGCTCCCGGAGGATTATTTCCTCTAGACATGATATACATGATAAAAAAAATTAGTGAAAATCTACACATTGTAGGAATGGATATAGTAGAATTGTGTCCTGACTATGATCTAAATCAGAATACCGCCAATCATGCCGCCAGAATCCTTATGGAGGCAGCTGCCTCACTAAGATCAAAGAAAGAAGGAAAGATCTAGAGACCTACTTTTCACTCTACAGAAATAAAATAGAGGTCCCAGCATAGTAACAATAAATGTGTTCTACAATTTTCCTTGGACAAAATTGTGTATTAGATTTTTACCGTTTATTTTATTGCAGTGTCTCTATCTACAACCTCTTTTGTCGTCGCTGGCATTCCA
>JAICQW010000010.1 GCA_025937665.1 Nitrososphaeraceae archaeon
TAAGATCAGTGCAAAATGACATGGTTTTTGCAGTGGATGCTATGTCTTATTTTAGCAGACCTAGCCCAAGATTGATTACAGGTATAGAGATTCTTGCCAAAATAATCAATCCAGAATCATTTGCTCAACTGGTTGTTCCGGTAAATTCCTATACTAAATTAAGGAAGGATGTATAAATGATTGAATTAAAATGGGATATAGTTATGTTAAAGAAACTTCAATGTAAACGTCATCGGGAATTTTTAATCGCATTAATTGTCTTATAGATCTATCATCTGCACCTAAATCTATGACACGCCTGTGAATCCGTAGTTCATATTTATCCCAAGTATTGGTTCCTTGCCCGCAAGGAGATTTTCTTGTAACGACTTTCATTTTTTTAGTTGGAAGAGGGTGTGGTCCTCTAAACTTGATACCATTTTTTTCGCCAATGCCCTTAATTTCGTGGCATACATTTTCTAGCATTACAAGATTGGTGCTAGTTAATTTAATTCGGGCTTCCTGAGTCATTAGTAAGACTCACTTTTTGGCGCTTGGGTCGTATTTTTCGACAATAGACTTGACAACGCCAGCAGCTATTGTTGTTCCCATATCTCTTAAAGCAAACCTACCGATTTCTGGAAATTCTTTGAATGTTTCGATTGCTAATGGTCTTACAGGTTTTATTCTCACTATTGCTGCGTCACCAGTCTTTAGAAACTTTGGTTTTTCTTCTACAGCACCACCTGTTTTTGGATCGATTTTTGCTATAAATTCAGACAGTGTAGCTGCAACCTGTGCAGTATGTGCATGAAGTACAGGAGTATACCCTGGAGCCATTGCTGTAGGATGATGGATAATTATTATTTGTGCCTCAAATTCCTTTGCAGCATTTGGTGGATTATCAACAGGTCCAATCACATCTCCACGCTTGATCGACTTCTTATCCACACCTCTAAGGTTAAATCCTATATTGTCACCAGCTTCTGCAGATTCCATCTGAGTATGATGAGTCTCGATGGATTTTACTTCTCCAGTCACTCCCGATGGCATTACGATGACCTTTTGGTTTGCCTTAATAACTCCTGTTTCAACTCTTCCTACAGGTACTGTACCAACTCCTGTGATGGAATAAACATCTTGTATTGGTATCCTAAGTGGTTTTCCTAATGGTTTCTCCGGAGGTTCAAACATATCGAGTGTTTCAGCCAGAGTAGGACCCTTGTACCAGGCCATATTTTCCGATTTCTTTACCAGGTTATCTCCTTTCCATCCTGAAACAGGTATGAAGCTTATTTTTGAAACGTTATAGCCTACCAACTTTAACATTTTTTCCACGGTTTCCTTTACCTCGTTATAACGAGCTTCTGAATATCCTGAATCATCCATTTTATTCAAAGCAACTACGATTTGACCAACTCCGAGTGTCCTTGACAAAAATGCATGTTCTCTTGCCTGTCCACCTGGATCAGTAGCAGCCTCAGTCTCACCAGGTTTCACGGAAACTACTAGAATAGCGACATCTGCTTCAGATGCTCCAGTAATCATATTCTTAATAAAATCTCTATGTCCGGGAGCATCTATCAAGGTGTAAAAATATTTAGAAGTTTCAAATTTTTGAAATGCCAGATCTATTGTAATTCCTCTTTCCCGCTCATCCTTTATGCTATCTAGTACCCAAGCGTACTTGAAAGTGTCACCTTTTCCAGTTTCTTCAGATTCCTTGGCAAACGAATCTATAGTTCTTTGATCTATTACTCCCATATCAACCAACAAATGACCTACAATAGTCGATTTACCATTATCAACATGTCCCACTACCACAAGATTCATGTGGGGTTTCTTACTTGCGCTCATTAGATTAAAAGCGATATTAGGGCTTTATTTGTATTTCGTTAAATATAGAGCTATAAATCCTACGAATTCTGTGTCATCGGTTACTAGTCGAGATACTAGGCAGAGGTTGGCTTTGCGTTATTCAAATACTAAATCCGGTCATAATCGTCTTCAATCCTTACGATATCGTCTTCATCAAAGCTTCCGTAAGAAATTTCCAAAACCGTACAACCAGAATTGTTAGCCTCAATTCTGTGCTTTGCTCCAGAGGGTATTGTGATATTATCTCCTTCACTAAGTGTCGATTTCTTGTCTTGAACTTCTACAGTTCCAGAACCCTTAACTATTTTCCAAAATTCTTTTCGTTTATTATGATATTGAAGGCTCAATCGCGAGCCAGGTTTTATGTAGAGTAATTTTACGGTGCATCGTTCATTCTCGTTAAACTTTTCAAATGAACCCCATGGCCGTTTTTCAGAGTAAACTTCCACAAAAAAATAATGAAGTAGCATAATTTAATTATTGTTATGGTAAAATTAAATATACTATAATAAACCATGGTTAGATTTCAAACCATTTTCATAACTTTTCATTAATTATAAGAATTCTTCACATACCAAGACAATATCATTAGAAGGGTAATTTTGGAAGTACCATTTTAGGAATCAGCGCTACTATTCGTGGATTCATTTTCTTTCGGTTCATCTTACTGTCTTCTCCTGTGGGAAATATTATTCATGTATCCGCATTATAAATAAATAAAATGAAGTGGTGATTCGGGACTTATGCATCTGACGGGCTTTCATTGCTGTCATCTTTCGGAGTAACTGTTCCACTCAGTTTTTCACCACTTCCAACATATTCGTTGAGTTCTCGTTTCGGCTGTCTATGACGGCAACTAGCTTTATCACACACTAAGTCAATAGCACTGGCAGTTTGTCTAAATTCTCCTTCTGGTTCTGCATCAATACCGCGTCGGCCTTCAGGTCTGAGTACGCCCGTCTTACATTTAGGGCAAGTTGGCCATTCGCTCATATTACCAGTATGTAATGAATACATTAAAAGTTTAACAACTACTTTGTGATATGCAGACTTTTATTATATTTTATCCTCAACTGTCATGAATTAATTCATACCATTAAAATTATTTAAACTCGAACGTAGATTAGACCAGTATCGAATTGAAAATAAAAACAAAAAAGGACGTTGAAGGCATTAAACTATGTTGGTCCTTCAAGGCATTAAACTATGTTGGTCTAAATTCAGTGATGACAGTTCTGAATATCTTTTTGATTACCTCTGCATTTATCTTCACCATCGTGCTAACTGGAATGGTTTCTGCTGCTCCGCCAAACATTTATTGTTACGATGAAGATATGGAAGGTTTCATTTGTTTTGAAACGCAAAAAGAATGTGAAATTGAGCGAGATGATGATGTAATGGCTGAAAGTAAATGTTACAAATCCACAGATTAGAAAATTTTTTATTTCCCATTTTCTCACTACTGCTTCCTTCTTTTAAAGGTCTGATGGGAGGGAAGGATGTTTTATACCTAGTCCGCCTTCCTGTCGGGCTTTGAACCGTTATAAATTTTTTGGAGTAGTATATTTTATGCAGTTACATGACATCTGCCTAAATTGTGGGCACAAAAAACATGAACATAGTCCAGATGGTTCTAGATGTCACAACGATATGTGCCCTTGCATTGTGATTCAAATCAACCCTCTTGCAATATGGCTCCGATTCCTAGATCGGGATCGGATGATTTTTTTCCTATTTATGGAATTTACATTTTTTAAATTATACTTAAGCACGCTGAAAAATCCTTGAAGCATTTCAGGGATTAATGGAAGATGAATTTCAATACACTTGACCAAGCAGTCTCTGGACTCAGAATCCTTTAGGAAAAATCTCGTGACTTTCTCATCAGGACAATATTGGAATATGATTTTTTCACCATTTTTGTCACCGCACATGTGCCTCGCAGTAGTTTCTATTGAAGTAATCCAGTGAGATAGATCTTCGGGGCTAACAGAAAGTTTATTGATAGATTTTAAAATCTCATCGATACCTCTGTCCTCCATTCCCAAACATCGCCTAAGAAAGAGCAAAACCAAATAAAAATTTTTTTATAATTTGTTGTCACTATAATATCAGCATAAGATTCAATTCTTATGATTACTGATGGGATTATTATCGTCCGTTATCGCGTACGGCTCTAATCCCATCGGGAATAATACCTTCCCTCCCCGCGATAACCCTTTTATTTTAAATTCCCGGTACTCAAATTAACTTCCTTGAATGTAAATCAGATTTTAGAGCAAGAAATCAAAGATTCTGAACTTAGTCTTTCTCGTACGCAAGAAGAATCTACATACAAACGAGATCTCAAAAAAAGGATCGAATTGATTAATTGGGTTTTAGAAAATATGAAAAATCCTGACGTTGAAATTTGTAGCGTTCTAGAATCAAGAATGGATGAAATTATAATTAAAATAAAAAAAACTGATAGTATTTTTGAACTAGATCACTTAGATAGTGAATTAAGAATTCTTAATTGGATTATATATCAGGTTTGTAAGATGAGACCGAAGGAAGAGAACCTGGCTAATCTTGCTTATAGGCTTTAGCCTCATCTCTACTTACATCGAGCCACAATTTATGATTTTCAAACCTCAAAGCCTTGTTTCTAGGAATATAAAATTTATCTTTGTCAACGGTGCCTTTCTTTGTTATAATAACATCTTGATTTACTTCTTGGATCTCTCCTAAATCGTAATCGTCAATTCCCCTTGCTTCCTTTTTTATGACCTCATCCCAGTCTATTCTGTCGGTATGCTTGTAGGTCTCGGAGTCTTCTTTGGTAACCTCAAACCAAAGTTTATCACCATCAAACCTGTTAACTTTATTTCTGGGCAAATAAAATCTCTCTTTATCCACGATTCCTTTTTTAGTTATCACTTGTTCTGAATTTACTTCCTGAACCTCTCCCAAATCAAAGTCATTGATTCCACGTGCTTCTTTTTTTATAACGTTGTCCCAGTCTATCGTTTCATTCATTGTTAAATTATATTGCAACATTTAATTTAACGCTTTAGTAGTGCTTCTCAAAGTTAAATCAGATAGTTACCGTTGATGGTATAAACTCGGAACCTGTAACTGGGTTTGTAGGGTTAAATAACTTATTGCTAAAAGTTTATCATGACTGAAGACGAAGAAGGCTATATGAAAAGTTTGACTGAGGGTTCTGATGGCAGCGATTATACATCAAGTTCAAATGATACAGAAAATTTGATTAAGGGACTTATGCAAACTGGTAAGTTGACAGAAGAGGAAGTCCGAGAATTCGTAAAGTAAGGCATTTTTTAATCTAAGCTACATTATTGCGGCATTGATACCATAATTGTCCATGTTCGGGTATTTGACAGCATCGAAGGGCCCATCAGTATTCTAAAATCTCTTTAAACAGTAACCGAAACTTTCACTCATCTTCACCAGTTTCAGTTTCTTCACTTTCATCCTGTTCCTCTTCTGTGCCATTTTCTTTTGCCTCATCCTCGACATCTGATTGCAACTGTGCCAAGGTATTGTTACTACTGGTACTGCTGTTATTAGATTGAGAAAGGGCCAATTTGTTTTTTAGATTCTCAAGAAATCCCCCCGCTTTTGGACTTGAACTTGAGCCTGTTGATGGATCCTGTAAAACTCCGTTATCTTCCTGGGAATCAGGAGTAGTTATATACTGCAGTTCTGGATCTTCACAACTGACTACCGAAAATGAACCATCAGCATCCTTTTGTATAGTGCATGTTTGGCAATACCTCTCTCCGAGAGTTTGGCCAGGAACATTCTCTCTCCAGCAACAAGTCATTGAAGTATCTCCGCCTGAGCAATTCTTACTATCCCACCATCCTCGTGACGGCGGTACAGCACAAGCATCAGGTATTGAAGAAACATAGAGAAACGGCACGAGCAAGATTATTGAAATCGCAAAAATCTCCGGCCTACTTCTCATAATATTGCTAGCGTCCAAATATTATTAAAGATTTACTAAATCTAATTGAATCCAGGATGAAACTATCCAAGAAATAAGAAAGAAGGATTCTATATTTGAATCTGATATTTTGGATAGCGAATTGCGAATCTTGGATTGGATCTTCTATCAAGTATGTAAAAGATCAACAAAAAAATTGGGAAAAGAATTTTATTTAAAAAGAAGTTATGGGTTAACAGTAATTTTTGCATTCATCTGATCCGGATGATATTGGCAAAAATACAAAAATTCACCTGCTGCGCCTGACTTGAACTGAACTTCTCCATTAGCGCCTGGTTCAATTTCTGGACTTTCTGAAATATTTTGATGCCCACCCGATTCCGAATGAACAATTAATTCATGTTTTTCGTTCGTGGGATTGTGAATTTTGAAAATATATTCTTTGCTGGAAGTAAGGTTTATCGATGGATTCTCAAGTCCATTGATATCAACCCAGTTGTATTTCTCCTCAACTTGGGCAGCATACAGAATTATGGTATTGGTCTCATTTTCGGTTATACCTATCGTACTAATCGTTGGTTTGATTGCATTGACATTCATGCGATCAATAAAAATTATTCCATTGATGATAATTGTCACGGCCAGAAAAGTGGCGATATACATATAATGAAATCCTTCGCTTGGGATAATAAATAAATTTTTGAAAAATCCGGATCGTCTATGCCATTTTCTTTTGTTCGCGCTTCATTGCCCAGTACATTGCAGGATATGCTACAGCATAGCCTGCTGGTAAGATAATTCCTAGTCCCAACCAAAACAGGGATTCAGTCGGTCCTGAATGCATGAAACCAGGTATAATAAATGCCAATCCGTTTTCAATTGTCTCCATTGCTGCGATGCTAGCAGTATCACCAATAACGGTAACCTTTGCTGCTTGTTTAAGAGACATCGACTTTAGCATTGGTATCATGGTGAATAGATAACCTATAATGAAAGCCAATGTCACAGCCACTGCGATTGTTTGGAGCATATCCCATCCAAACACATATCCTAACGCGGCACCTGTACCTTCACCAATATTGCATCCTATCAGACATCTCAGAGCGTGCTTCGCAGTTGCCCACTTTAGACTCCCCCCGTGTTTAGAATGCGCTGAGTGTTCATCCATAATTATTACAATTTTTTTGAATTTAAGGTTATAAGTTTTTTATAATTTATTGAGCATAGTTTTTCAACAAGAACACCAATCCCAACTTCCAACGCTGGTGGGCCAAACATATCAACTACGATTCATGGCCCATCAGTTTTAACTTTTTAATATTTTATTGTTCATAATAAAGTAACGTCAGACATTTTATACCGCCGTTGGGGCCTCAATGAATCACTAGTCCAAAAGCCCCATGGGTGTTGGTAGTTTAGTCTACACATATAAGTAAAAAGCCAATCCTTGACATTCTATGGACAAAGCAAAAATTAATGGATACGATCTTGAATATTCCGTAAAGGGTGCCAAGTCTGAAAATTGGGTAGTTTTTATTCACGGAAGTGTGTTTGAAGATATGTTTGTTCCAGTGATGTCGAATTCCGCCCTCTCTGATTATTCGATATTACATTATCATAGGAGTGGATATGGAGACAGTGATTACAATAAATCATCGCCCCCTTCAATTAACGAATTATCCTCAGAGTGTCTCAACTTAATGAAATCTCTGGATATAGAACGTGCCCATATTGTATCTCACTCATACGCCGGTCTTATTGCACTACAAGCAGCAGTGGATGACCCAAAGAAAGTACATTCTCTTACCCTTATGGAACCTCCACTAGCAGGCTTCGTAACTGACGGAGAGGAGTTTGGAAAGAAATTAGAGAATTCATTCAATCTTTATCAGCAAGGTAAAAAATTCGAGTCACTAGATTCCTTTCTTAAAGTCGTATTCGAAGGGACTGAAGATTATCGCAAGATTATTGATACTCAATTAGGTGATAAGGCATTTGATAAGGCGTTATCAATCCTTGACACTCTGTTTCAATTGGAATTTCCGGCCTTACTAAAATGGAGATTCGATACCGACAATGCAAAGTCTATGAAATTGCCTATATTATCAGTAAGAGGTAGCGACAGTGCTACATTTTTCAAACAGGTCAATTTGCTCTTGCAAACCTGGTTCCCTCATTTAGAAACATTAGATGTACCAAATGCTAGCCATATATTACATATGCAAGATCCTGATTTGGTCGCCAAAGGTTTAGAATCTTTTTTTTCTAGGCATCCGATTTGACAGGTACATTTGGTATAACACTCCTTGACCTGTTACTGACTAGGCTCTTTTGGAATTGAGTAATTAATCACATTAGCTCATAACAATAGTATGCATTAGCGGCTGATGTTGCAGGACTACCACCCAAAACAACCATTGCCGCACAAACTACTGCTTTTCCAAATATTTCAGCATCGCCGGAAAATGGCAAGACGTCCGTCCCATTACCAAGATCGCCGACTCTCTTCTTAAGTATGCTGGTCATAAGAGAAACTGGTTGTGAGTCTGAGTTATTGTTGGCAATTTCATCAAGCAGTGAAGAACTAGCATCTAGATCTTTGAGAAAATCAGAACTATTCTCCATGTTAATCCCCATCCGATCAAGGTAAAAAAACTTAATGCAAATCCAAATTGAAAATTCTAAATTATTAAAAAGTGTCAAATCAATTGGTCAATGTCGGGAGAGATTAGGATTTGGGCTATCCGGGCTAGACATCGATTCACCAATTTCTTGCTGCATCCGGTGATTGATATAATAATAGGTGCCCATTAGAACGGCGAAAAGAATTCCAATTATTCCGAAAAAGATTATTACTATAAACAATATCTTCTTTTTAATATTCATTTGATTCTATAAATGCCAACATGATCTTATTATCCATTCTCATGGTCCCTCTCTCTCCAAGGCACTTTCAATATTAAATCCTAATATTTCTAATTCAAAGTATGTCGATAGAACAAACACTAATGAAAGAAATTCAAGAATCCCAGAGAGCGCTGAACGGGCCGAATGATGACATAATTTATAGACGAGATCGATCGATAAGGATTGAAGAAAACTTCTTGTTCTTTGTCTTCTGTTTCTTGTTCTATTAGTGCCATGGTAATCACTGCGTGAATGCATCTTAATAGTTGTTATAATTATAAAATGGATAGATTGAATATAATTATTGTCATATTATTTATAGTAAAAAATATACAATAGTTGAAGTGAATTACAATTATTGGCTAAATCGTCAATGTGTATTTGTAATAATCATGGCGATTGTAAGGGTGTGATAATCGAGGCGGATGTATTGAAGAATTTCTGTTCCTGTAATTGTCATGATAGCAGTTATCAATTAGTCCGAAATTCCATTGCATCCAACAATATAGAAAAGCACGGTTACTCGGGTACAAATCAAAATTTTGATTACTAACAAATGGTTCTAAACCTAACTTAAGTGGTAGAACCGTTTGAGAAATTTAATCAGAGACAAACATCTATCAGAGTATATAGATTAATAAATTATGGGTAGAGACAGGAGAAGCTAACAACCTTCTGATATTTCTAATTTTGAGAACATTATTTCCTATTGCACAGAAATGAGAATTTTTCTACCATCTATTTCAATTTCCTTGTAATCGACGTCCTCTAATTTGTTAGGGCTCACGATTACTTGTTTTACTCTCACGTAATATGCCAGTTCGCTTTTCAAATTTTCGAGGGATAATAGATCGTCTGAACCTAGACCCGAAATATATGCGGAGGATAGTATATCTGTAGGAACAAACCCCCTTTCCTTTCTCAATTGTTGTATATTTCTCGCTATATCTTTCATGAGACCTATTGATATCAACTCAGTACTTCTAGTAGTATCAATAAATACAGCTATATTCTCCTGTTCAGATTCCATCATTATGTATGGTGTTTTTCCTGCATATGAAAATTCCACGTCATCTGTTGACAATGTCGTTTCACCAGTCAAGTATTTAAGATCGAAATTCCCTTTAGAAATAAACTGGTTAAATAAATCATTAAAGTCAACTTGATCAAATGATTGTAATGCATTTTTTAAATCGTTCTTCAATCGGGGAGCTATCTTATTTACTCTGAGCTTTGCGTTCAGGGTAACAAGATTCTCCTTATTCAGAAAATTAACCCTTTCCAAGTAATTACTAAAATTTACTATTTTGACATCTATAGACATTGAATTGAGTTGCTTTTTTAATATCTCTGATAATTCAGCTGATCCAGAAAGATTTCTATCTTGAGTGCAAATGATAGCTCTATTTATGGGCCATCTCCTCTTAAATTTTGCCTTCATTCTAGCTGCATTCACCAGTGAGACGATTTGCTTTGATTTGTCTATTGTATTTTCAACTTCAGTATTCACCAATTCAGGATTAAATTTAGGCCATGACTCAAGAAGTATTTCTTCCTTATGTTTGAAACATAACAGGTACAAATAATTCGTTATGAAAGGACTATAAGAATGAAGGAGTATGTCAATAATGTACAGCGCATACCCAAGTACTGCATATATCACATTCCTTCTCTCTAATGTTTCCATACTGTCATCCCATAAATCATCCCTACTCATAGGAACATAAGTTTGGCTCAGACTATTAATTATGAATTCTTCCAAATCCTTTGCTCCTTCATTAAACCTACATGAGTCCAGTGATAACGTTACTTTATTAATTAACGATTGTAATTTTGATAGAATCCAAACTTCGATCATGGTAAAGCATTTACTTTTTACGACAGAATCTAGGTCAATATTTTTGGTGTCAAATCTATCATATGTACTATTTTGAATCAAGTATACATGTAGGTAATACAGAGTACTAAGTACCTGATATGGGCGGGAACCCATTTCGGTAAGACTAAAGCTTAAAGATTCAATGGGCGATGACTTCCACATGAAATAAAATCTGATAGCATCAACTGAATTTTCAGTTAATAGGTTACTAGCGTCCAATACATTACCCAAACTCTTACTCATTTTATTTCCCTTCTCGTCCAATATATGTCCCTGAAACAGAAACGATTCAAACGGGGATTGTCCCTTGTTTTGCATTATCACATTTTCCATCAGCAGAGTGTATGCCCATCCCCGGGTCTGATCTATTCCTTCGGTGAGAAATTCAGCGGGTATCAGACTTATGTACTCATCATCCGAGAATCCCGCATAAGGCGAAGCACCACTGTTGTGCCATGTGTCCAGAACGAAGGGTTCCCGAATCATAGCAATGTTACATCTTGGACAATTAATCTCGACGTTATCAATCCAGGGTCGATGCAGTTCAAAATGGTCGCCGTCGGGCAACTTTGAAGCTCTCTTGATAATTTCATTTCGGGAAAAGAGAGGTTCTTTCACTCCACATTTAGTGCAATTCCATATTGGAAGAGGAGTTCCCCATACTCTTTCTCGAGATATGCACCAGGGTACCTGTTCCTTAATTATCTCTACAAACCGGTTCTTTGGAGATTCAAAAAAGAAGTTCACATTTGAGACAGCGTTCATAGGTTTATTTTCGAGTTTTTCAATCATGTAGAAATATTCACGCCTTGCAAGCCAGACAACCTTGTGACCTGAACGCCAACAGGTTGGATACTGATGCTTAATTCGTCCCAACTTTAGGAATGCTCCTGCTTCCTTCATTTTCTCAACAACCGAAGTATCAGCGTCACGTACAAATTTTCCGCTGAAAATACCGGCCTTGTCTGTAAATTCCACTTTATCATTGATAGGTACAAAAATCGGAACATTTCTCTTGACAGCTATGTCGAAATCTTCCTGACCGTTTGCTGGTGACAGATGAACTATCCCGCTACCGGTACTAGCATCAACATAATTTTCAGACACTACAAAATGTATCTTATTGTCATCACTAAGTTCTTTAAGTCCTGGTATCATTGCTAATAGCGGATGGATGTACTTTTTTCCATCCAACTCTACACCCTTAATGGTCCTTTCAACAGTAAAATCTTGTATCCCGAGTTCGGTCATTAAATCATTTAATCTGTCATATCCGACGATCCATTTTTCGTTTTTAATTGAGATATATGCGTAATCCGCTTCAGGATTAACGCCGATTAATTCATCAGTTACTAGCGTAAAAGGCATAGTAGTCCATACCACTAGAAAAGTGTCTTCTTCCCTTAACCTCATTTTGTAATAAAAAGATGGATCCTCAAGAATCTTATAGCCCTGATTAACCTCTGCGTTGCTCAAAGATGTTTGACAGGAAGGACAGTACGCAACTACTCTAAACCATTCTCTAAGAATTCCCAATTCCCAAGATTTCTTAAGTACCTTCCATTCCCTTTCGATATAATTGTCCTTAAAAGTCCAATATGCTTTTTCGTAGTCAAAAGACATCCCAAGCAGAGAATCTACTTTGATCCATTTTTCCGAATTTGTTTTGATCAGATCTTTGCATGCTTCTACTATCTTTGTGATCCCAACCTTCTTGATATTTTCAGCCTTACTTCCAGTTAATCCTAAATTTTTTTCTGCCTGTAGTTCCACGGGCAGGCCCTGGGTATCCCATCCTGCTCGGAAAGTAACTTTATATTTTTGCAAGGTTTTGTATCTGAACCAAAGATCTTTGATAATACGTCCTCTTAGATGACCTACATGTGGCTCCCCATTTAATGTTGGAGGACCTTCAACAAAGCCGAGTGTTTTTTCATATGCCGAAAGCTCTTTTTCAAGTAATGATTTCTTATCAATTTTATCTAGATATGATTTAATTTGAAATTCAATTTCCTTTGGGTCATACTTTGCTTCTAATTTCATTAATGCGAACCTCAGTTCTATTTTCTCTTTTATAATTTTAGAGCTCAAATAATTTAATACTACAATTTTTAGTTAGAATTTCGAGGTTATAATATTTAGATCAGGTTCAATTTCTCAGTTTGTCGCCGGTTAGTCACTAATAAAATCACCTGGATTTGAACTTACCAAATACTGGTATTCAGCAACCATTTCAAACATAGTTTTTTTGTCATTGCCCTTGCAATAGATAAATATTCAATTAATTCTTGTTCAAATATGAGGATATTGTGTCATGACAAAACTGCATTTCAAGACTTTGTAAGGTTTTGTGCGCCTGCGGTGGGTAGCTGGAAGAATGGGAATCCATTGCTACCGAGTGCGTATGGCATTTGTCCGTTCCATTTTGTGATAGCCTGCCATTGAAGATATTCTGGACTTTCTCTTAATTGTTCAGTAATAATCTGTATGGCCTGAGATTCACCACTCGCTCTAGCAGCATTTGCTCTTGCTTGTCCTTCAGCCTGAGCAACGGTTTGATTTGCAACAACTTCAATAGACCTCAAATTATTTTGTTCAGTAAGAAACTTTTGAAAGGCGACTACTTTCTGTTCTATTTGGTCTGAAAACGATGAAGAGAATTGGAAGTCTGTTATGAATACATTCTGAACAACTAGGTTGTTAGCAGAAAGTGTTGTTCGGATAGTTTGAGCTATCGCATCCTTCGCGGTTTCTCTCTGTGTTATTAATTCCTCGGCGTTGAATTTCGCTACACTAGCCTTGACCGATTCTTGTATAGTAGGAGATATGACACGGTCCTGATAATTTGCGCCTAAAAGCTGATATATCTTGTTGGTTTGCTGAGGATCTATTCTATAGTTTAGTGCTATAGTTGTACGAACTTCCTGTAAATCCTTTGATGCCGCTGAAGAATCTGCTTGGAACTTTTGCGTTCGTACCTCCATTTGGACTACTTGTTCTGCAAATGGAGTGATAAAATGAAGGCCCTCTCCAAGAACACGGTCTTGGACTGCTCCAAGATGAAGAACTACGCCTCTATAGCCCGCTTGAACCGTTGTGACCGCTTGTGATGTAATAACAATAATAATAATCGCAATAATTACGGCGAAAGCAATCTTGACTTTGTTAACTGTTGGAAATCGGGGCATGCGATTGTAAGACATGAATGAATTTAGTAGGTTAAGTGTAGTATAATATTGTTCTTACCGAGTTTCAGAACAACTTAGCTCGTATTTTTCCCATGCTTATTATTATTTTCTCTTTTTCTGCCGCATCTCACTGCTCTTATTATTCGATAGGTGAGTTCCATCTTGTAACGCTTTATTCTTTTTTTCGTCGAATTGTTTCATGGCGTCAGCAATATTCGGCTCTGCTGTTGAATTATTTGGTTAAAGATTTCAACTTGCTGTCGTATCGCATTACTAATCATTCGAGGATTGTTTTGACTGAATTCTTTAATCGCATCATTTAACATATGGGATTGATTTCTGAACGCTTCATTGAATATTCTATTTCTGCTCATCCATCATTTTCTTCCAGGTGTCAAACGACAAGGAAATATTTTGATACCAACTATTACATAAAGTTTAACAAGAAGATTGCAAGGTGTTCTTACTCTTTCATAATTTTATCAAATATCTGTCCAAATTTGCTCTTTTTTGAAAATCAGTAGTTATTCTAAATGGTAAATCCAATTAACCCATCCATAACCTTTTCGAATATAAATAGCAGTCAATAAGTAAAAGGCATGACAACACATCAAGGAATCGGTTCTATCAAACAGTCACCTGATCAGTGCACAGCGATGATTGAAATCCCAAAAGGCAGTAATATAAAATACGAGTATGATACCGAAAGTGGTTTTATTTTTGTGGATAGAAAATTGTTTACTGCAATGTATTATCCATGCAATTATGGATTCCTACCAAACACACTTGAGAAAGACGGAGATCCAGTTGATGTATTGGTATTAGGAGAGACTCCACTAGCCCCACTATCCCTCATAAAAGTAATACCCGTAGGCGTACTACACACGGAGGATGAAGAGGGTCAGGATTCAAAAATTGTTGCTATACCAACATCCAAAATTGATCCCAGTTTCTCAAATGTTCAAGATATAAAAGATGTGCCACAACATCTGAAAGACCAGATAAAACACTTCTTTGAGCACTACAAAGAACTAGAAAAAGGCAAATTTGTGAAGATATCAGGATGGGAAGGAAAAGAGTCTGCGGCAAGAAAAATAACTGTCGCAATTAGTAGCTTTGAAAAAGTAAGCCAGACTTAGAGAGCCTTGAACTGCTCACTCCATCTCACATAGGCCCGAATCATGTCCATACTTACACTGGGCTTCCTCATTTTTAGAATATCTTTAAAATCAGATTCTGTGATACATCGAGTACTTGAATCGCTATCCAATCCTTTTCCACTTTGGAATAACTCATCGACCACCCGCAGTTGTGCAGATTGACAGATGTCCTTAACATCACTGCCGCTGTAACCATCACTTAACTTTGCTAAATCTTCTATTTTTAGCGAAGATTCCATTTGTAACATTTTTGTATACTGATCAAAAAGATGAATCCGAGATTCCCTGTTTGGTAGGGATACATAAATCCTTTTTTGAAATCTTCTCAGAAAACCTGCCTCCAAACTCCATGGCTTGTTGGTTGCACCAATTACATATAGTTTTGACTCTCTTGATTTTCCATTTATGCCATCCATTTCGGTGAGGAACTGATTTTTTACTCTAACTTCACCTCCAACCTCACTGTTTCTATTACCCAAAAGTGAATCGATTTCATCTACAAATATCAGAACAGGAACACCCTCACTGTCGTGTAACTTGCGTGCCATGGTAAATAACTTTGATACATTTTTTTCTGCTTCACCCAACCATTTGCTCATCATCGAAGCGGCATCAACATTTATGAAATAACCTTCAATTTCAGCGGCGGCCGCGGCAGCAATTAACGTTTTTCCGCAACCAGGAGGTCCAAATAATAAGATTCCTCGCGCCCATCCCAGCGGAAGTAAGTCAGGTCTCATAGTTGGATAAACTATGGATTCTCTCATCGCTCTCTTCGCATCTTCCAGACCAATAACTTCATTCCAGGAAACTTTTGGTTTATCCGTCATCAAAAGTTCTTCAAAGTACAAACTACATTCTGTATTGGGTTCATTTCTCTTCTTTACTGATTGCATGTTGTTCAGAATTGAATTCGTTGAAGTGGCAGGTTTTTGATCAAAAGATCCTAATCTGTTAATATCAGAATCACATAGCGGATTAGACACTTGCAGAGCTTTTATTCTGTTTTGATAGGAGCTTGCCCTCTCCATGTAAATTTTATTCAACTTGTAATCAGGATAGATTTGGACTAACTTGACTAGTGCCTCAACGGCCCTCTGATAAGCGTTAATTGCTTGTCCATTGGAACCTTCTGAGTCCAATTTAATTGCCTCAGCAGCATATTTACTAGCGCTATTCTCTAGTTCCTGTGGAGCTAAACTCATATCCTCATACAAATTCTGAGTCTTTCTTTGAATTACTGCATTGTGAATCTATATTGGTCAAGCGACAAAATAAATTGAACAAAGACTAGAGAAAATTATCATACTTTTTTTTAAAAGGCCCAAAAAATGTACTATAGTTACCCCAAAAATAACATTTTGTGTTTATAGGTAAAGCCTTTTAATCAATAAATTCATTTGGTGCAAAAATATGCCAATTAATTATGAGAATACAAGGTGGCTCGATTAGTTATGCTACGGAAACATAATTTCAGCTTTACATTTTTTTTTGTTTTGTCCAATCAAATTGACATCTGGATTTACGTCCATAATATAGAAGAAGTGCACATGATAAAACGCCCTAACGATATTCCTAATTATCTGGATCTTGTAGCGAATTTGGAAGAGTTTGGTCTATCAAAATATGAATCGATGGCCTACATAACTTTAGTTTCAAGAGGTACTTTAGCTGCCAGTGAGATAGCCTATTATTCTAATCTACCTAGAACAAAAATCTATACAACATTAAAAAAATTAGAACGAAAAAAACTTTCAACGCTTTCCAGTCAGAAACCAATGATAGCGACTGCTAATCAACCTAATGAGGCCTTTGGAGACATTATCAGTCTCCAAGAAAGGAGATTGGCTTCAATGCATAATATATTGAATAATCTGGAGAAATTGAGAGAGGAAGGTAAAAAATCCTATGAGGAAAAAAAGTACTTGATATTAGAACCTAACGTAGTAGTGACAAAAATTGAAGAACTAATTTCATGCAGTAAATCAAACATGGATTTGATTCTAGATTCTTGGGGACAAAATGTCGTTTTCCAGTGCAAACCCTCGATAGCAACGGCTGCTAAGAAAGGAGTTAAAATCAAAATGTTACTTGAAATTGAATCCCTCAATACTGAGGGGATTGGTACATTGTCAGACAGTGTAGAAACAAGATCGGATACTATTATTTCTGGAAGCATATTGATTTTTGATAACAAGAAAATTATTTTTATTGATAGCACTAATGGAAAAGCTTCACTAGTAAGGACAGCAGATCCATTTGGTTCAGCATACGTCAAATTATTCGATGAAAAATGGAGAAAAGCTCTTAGGCTCAACGTTGGTATGCTTGACGATAAAGTTCCAAAGGCCGCATTAATCTTGTCAAAAATAGTAGAAAGCGATCTTTCGCAAGTATTACTGGATATGTCAATGAATCAGGATATCGATTACACCTTACTAATAAATGAGATTGAAAAATTTGGCAGTGATACACAATGCCGGAGTATTGAAGAAATCATAAGCACTATAGATTGTGCGTTAAGAATTAGTTACTCTGGATATCTAAAATATGAAAACCAAAACAACACCCTAAAATTACATTCTAACTCAAAAGATAGATCAATAGTACCCTGGGCACTAATTATCGTAAGTTATATCAAGAAATTTGGAAATGACGCTCAGATCATCCATGATGGCATGGGACTCAAAACAAATACAGTGTACATAAAGCTACTGCGTCCAACCATTATCCAAGTATCTGAATAATTTTAGATATGAATTCTCAAATTTATTTATTTTTGATCTTGACTGATTTTGAACCTATTAATTTTTTGAATCGTATTCGCAAATTGTTTCCACACAGAGAACAAACTCTTTGAGTCGGAGGATATCCCCTTCCACAGCTTTTACAAAACTTGATCCATTTTCTTGCATCCTTAATGCCTTTTGTTCCTAAATTAAGTAATTCAATTGACAAGGTTCTTGCCACATTGCATATTGCAAAATCATCAGTCACGAGTATAGCATTGAACTCCTTGGATAGGGCTATTATAGAAACATCAGCATCAGAAAGTCGGGTTTCGCCTATTTGAGTAATGATAGATTTCACCTTTCTTATTGAGTCCTCGCTTGGTTCAAGTATCATTATTCTTTTGTTTGAAATTAAACTCTCCAAAACTGAAAGCTTTTCTTGTATGTGAGATATCTCTTCAAAAACCAACCCTGTCGTAATGCACCTACTATCCGAATGCAAATGAAATCCTTGATAAAACGCAGTTGCGTCCAACGCAAATTTTGATACAGTTTTAGAAACCAAGTTTTTCAAGTTGTCTTATTCCTCTTTTACCAATTCGGAGGAATACTCCATCAAATGGATATTTAGAAATTGTGATATGATTTTCTGGTGTAGCGTCGTATACTTGTTGACCATCAATAATTACTTTGGAATTATCAGAAGAACTTATAGCAAAATCCTTTAAATCTACAATTAATGCAGGCGTCTTGTTGACCGGTGCAATAGGTAATATCATTGCACAATTCATATTTTCGTGGACTATAGGTCCACCCAATGAAAGGGCATGTCCGGTAGAACCAGTGGGTGTGGAAATTATTACGCCATCCATTTTTTGTGAAATTGGATAATCAAAAACATTAATTGTAATAGTGGGAGTTTTAGTTAAATTTGTTCTAGTAATGACTATGTCATTAAGGGCCGGACCAATCAGTTTACCGTCAATGTTTGCCTGCAGTCTCAACCTTTTATCATAAAAATAATTTCCACTAAAAATATCAAGGAGTTGCTGTTCAATGGGTTTCGTGTTTGCTTCTGCAAGGATGCCTCTGGTTCCCCCTATGTTTAAACTGAAAACAGGAGTACTTTGTTTTATCATTCTGAATGCCCGAAGCGTCGTACCATCTCCACCAATAGCAAATACAAGATCAAGATCAATGTTGACTAGTTCCGCAGGATTAACGAAATGAACATTTTCGATACCCAGAGATTCCATCGAGAATACCTTAATCTGTTTTTTGTCCAAAAAGTTGGCTATAAATCGCGCAGCATCCTTTGCCAATTCATTCTTGATTTTTGTGATTATTGCAGCATTGTTGATCTGTAGGGACAATCAACAAGTAGTTTCTTGCATGACTTAAATGCATTTTTATCAAAGACTTTGTTATCCACAAGAATAAATATCCTCTAATTAATTCGATTTATGGGCCGATAGCTCAGCTTGGCGGAGCGTTCGACTGATAATCGAAAGGCCGAGGGTTCAAATCCCTTTCGGCCCACTTTAATGATTACCAGTGAAATTAAGATGATATACTGCGGTATTCCTGTTTTGCCCAATCTATCAGGGCCTTTAGGTCAGTTGTACAATAATCAACATCCATCCCCTGCGATTCTTGCAACAAATCATTGTTAGTAAATATGGTTATCTTTAGATCGTTTTCAACTTTCTTCCTTAGGGCCTTGATGGTATTTGATAAGAATTTTAATGTATTTGTGTCAAAAGAAAAAATCATAACTACTGACATTCCGTTCCTACTCCTTAACTTTTTAGTCACAAGCCTTTGGATGTCAATATCGAAGAACGGATCTATCTTGTTTTCAACATTCCCCAAATACAATGAATGCCATCCCATCAAATACAAGATCACAGAAGCAATCCTCGCGAAATAATTTGCCTCTTCTGAGCCAGAAACAACTATTGAAGAGGCATTCAGTTTAGGAGTATCAAATGTAGAAACAAATTTTGTCATAAGCACCAAGTCAACCGCAGCAGTAGAAATCAATATTTTTTCGCTTTCGCTAATTTTCCCTCTGTTGTACATATCATTTAATATATTCAAGGTTGGTAAAATAATATCAAATATAATTCTCTCTTTTGATATCGTTGAAAATAGTAAATTCGAAATAATGATTATTGCTTGTGATTCATTTCCCTGAATCAAGCATTCTAAAAATTTTTGTTGTAAATTGTGGACATTTAGCGGGAACTCAATCTGGGGAGCATCTTTATCCAAGTACCATACATTAACGGTTCCAATTTTTTTTTTCTAACCAGCCCTTGAGTTAGCATCAGATTCAAGTATTTTGTGAGGGTCATTCGATTTATTTTGGTTTTTGTTGAAAGTTCTA
>JAICQW010000117.1 GCA_025937665.1 Nitrososphaeraceae archaeon
AAGTATCTTAGATCTATAGTAGAATCATATCCTGTTGTTGCACCGGTAGCCACTAATGTACCGCCCATTTTGAGGAGACCTACTTCCTGTGGGAACGTTGATTTTCCAATATGCTCAAAGACAACGTCTACTCCTTGCTTTTTTGTCACCTCTCTTACTTTTTTATACCAATCTGGTTCTCTGTGATTTACTACATGATCCGCACCAAGTTCTGTGCACTTGTCCATCTTTTCCTTATTCCCGGCAGTTGCAATAACATCACAGCCATATAATTTGGCTATTTGAATACCTACCATTCCAACACCGCTTGTTCCACCCATGACAAGAACGGTTTGTCCTGGTTTGATTTTAGCCCTTCCCACAAGCATATGCCATGCTGTCATTCCAACCATTGACACTGCTGCTGCTTGCTCGTATGAAACTGATTCAGGAATTTTTGCAACATTTACTTCAGGTAAATGGGTATTTTGACAGAAACCACCCCAAAGGGGGCCAGTTTGGAAACCCCAAATAAGTCGTTCATTGCAATCATACTCTCTTCCTGAGGTACACATATCGCAAACCCTACAACTCATGTTGGAATGAGAAACAACCCTATCACCAACTTTCAGTTTTGCAACTTCCTCGCCTGCTTCAACCACGGTACCTGCTACATCACTACCTGAAATATGTGGAAGTGGGGTCTTTACAGGGTCTCCCCAGATCGCCCAAAGGTCGTTGTAATTGTATGCGGCTGCCTCTACTTTTATCATGACTTCATTAGGTTTTATTTTGGGAGTGTCAATGTCTTCTATCTTCACAACTTTCAGAGGATCTTGACTATATTCTCTAAATACTGCTGCTTTCATGAATTTTTTGAAAAGTTCTTAGACTAATATAGTTAACTTAGTTGAAAATAGTCGAATTAGAAGATAGCATCACAAGTCTCGAAAGCTAAAGACGATTTATCTTGAATTGTTTTTTAGGCTGTTGCAAGTTTATCAATAGCTGTTTGAGTTCATCATCAGTTAGCGCCCTATTCAGTTTTCCTGCTGATGCAGCTGTTATGATATAGTTCTCTACTGCTAGTGCAAGATCAGGTTTAACAATTCTAATATTCATAAGTCGCTGTCGTGCAACTTGGTCAAGTAATACCATTAGCGCCTTTTGCCTCATTGCTAATTCGGCTTCGCGTCTCTTTGCTTCTTCGGGATTATCTGATGGTGAAACAGACATGTTCTTCCCACAATTATCGGTTCTCTAACCGTATCTACCTAGTTCTGGTCTCGAGATAACAAGATTCTTATAAATATCGGTAGCAGTTCTATCCACTTTTTTCATTCCTTCATCAGAAATTGTTCTGCCTTTGCTCTTTTTAGTAATATAACCCGCACCTTCTAACTGTTGCAAGGCCTTTCTTACTATCGCGCCACCCGCTTTTTTATGATGAGCTATATTGTATCCAACTTGCTTTTTACCACCATATTCACTTCTAAGTTCGGAAATACCAATTGGTCCGTTAATGTATACTTTGCGTAACAAAGATGCGCATCTGATAAACCACCAATCTCTATTCTGTGGGATTTTTTCCACATGACATCCTGTCTTTACGAACTGAGACCATTGAGGAGCCTCAATTTTTTTGTCTTTTTTCAAATTTTCTGCCAAATGAGTGATTAATTCATCGGCGGGAATATCATAAGCCTTGGCCATAATATTCTATAACATTCTTGGAAATTCCCTTATAAATCATCTTATTCAATATCGTCTGGTTTACCAAATCAAATGGTTAATTACTCGTTAATCATTCCCTATTTTTCGACTAGAATCAAGCAATGTATTATGGATTTTTTTTTGAATGTAAACGAATTATGACTATTGTCGACCGGCTTCGCAAAATGCTACCTATTCTTTTACATCAGTAAAAAAATGAATAATTTGAAAAGACATCATGGCCACCAAATCGAACTCATGATGGCATCGCACTAACTTTCAATTAGCTTTCGATAAACATGATTGCATTTCATACAGGTAATTCTTATACATTTGACTTTTGCTCTGCCAATCCTCATTCTGGAATTAAATCCCGGAACTATGAACTGCTTGCATTTTTTGCAAAATAACTGACGCATCCAATAAGGCATTCTTATTCTAACACGCATTGCTATTTTTCTAGCCAGTTTTGCATAAGATTGTGACAGATTTTCATCATTATGCATTTCTCTAAGCGCATTATCAATCAATATTTCTATTCTTTCAGCTGCTATTCTTTCAATATTTTTCTTATTCATAAGTTCAACTCACACATTGGGGAAAGTTATCAGGTATTTTATTATCCAACATATTAAAATGCTATGAAATAAATGTAATATTGTCAAATCATTTTTGTGTTAATTTGATTGTATTCACTCGTGATTGCTGAAGCAGCAATGGAATTAGTACCTCAGATTCTCAGAAACCATCCCTCAGTAAAGAATCATTCTAAAAGAATGGGAAGGGGCGTAAATGAAATTTTCTTGGACATTAGTTATCATCATAAGGCAATGGTTGAAAAAAATATTGATCAATGGTGGAAACGCGGCAGACCTGACATAGTCCATTTTGATCTCGTAGAAGCTCTCTCAACTCCATTATTTAAGCAGAAGAAATTACAAGTTTATGTATCAACATTCGATAATAACTTGGTAACGATAAGTCAAGATCTAAGAATACCTAAAAACTACTATAGATTTGAAGGATTGATGATTGGAATATTTAACAAACAGAAAAATAAGAATTCACCAAATCTAATTGAATTTCAGGAGAATGTAACTTTTAAAGATTTAATCGAGAAAATTGTTAGACCAGACCTAATTATTGGATTCTCTGTGAAAGGAACACAAAGTAAAATAAGTGATATTCTCCAAAATAACGCAAATGATACTACAAAACATTATTGCTTTGTGATTGGGGGGTTCCAACGAGGGAACTTTTCAGAAGCAGTGTCTGGAGCATGCGATGCAATATACTCGATAAGTCCATTTAGCTTGGAGTCACATGTGGTGATTTCAAGAGTTCTGTATGAATGTGAAAACTATATTTAATGAAATATTGCATCAACCATAAATGCAACAAAGAGCGCCGTCAGATAGGGACTTGAGATTTTAAAAAGGAACCATGAAGCTTTCTCACTGGGTCTAGCTAACAGCCATAATGAGGTAACTATCATGACAATTCCACCCAAGATAGCTGTGACAAAGTAAATAATCCCAAATTGACTTAGGAAGTAAGGAATCAAGCTGATTACCACCATTAGAAGAGTTGTACCTGCAATCACCTGGACAGATCTTTTTTCTCCGGCAACCACAGGGAGCATCGGCACCCCAGCCTTTGTATAATCATTTTTTACATGCAATGCCAAGCTCCAAATGTGTGTTGGAATCCAAAAGAAAACTAACGCGGCCATCGCTAGCCCTATTTCTATATTTTCAGTTGTAACTGCTACATATCCAATCAATGCTGGAACCGCCCCAGAAAATCCTCCTAGGATGATATTCGTTTGACTCTTTCTCTTCAACCACTTACTGTAAACTATAATATTGTCGAAGAGACCAAATGCCATTAACCCAAGGGTGAGATAATTTATTGACCAAGCGCAAAAAAGCGAGATAGCTGCCAAGAGTAAACCGAAAATAAGCGCGTTTCTAGGAGTAATTCTTCCCGACGGAATAGGACGAGCCTTAGTCCTATCCATAATAGCATCTATATCGCGATCATTATATCCAGTCAAAGCATCTGCCGCTGCTGATCCGGTAATTATACCTACAAGAAGAAAGATCCATTGAACAGGAGTTAGAAAATTGTCAGTAGAATATGAGGCTGTAATCGCTGCTCCGAATGCGGTAAAAACTAAAAGATACCAAATTTTGGGCTTTGTCAACTCATAATAATTTTTAAGTCGATCAGAGACAGTCACTTGTGGAATCAATAATTTCTACCTCGACAGATTTATTATTAGAGGCAATATGAATGCTCATTTATTTAAACATGAATTAGATTGATAAAATAGTATTATCGTATATTTTAGAATAAAAGTGTCAGACATGGAATGTCAATACGATATGAAGACAGGTACTAGTTGGTGTAATACAAATACAATAACTCGCCTAAGTCTGCATCATGGCAAAAATATCAACCAAGACCTTTGCATTTCATGTCATCTTGAAATTTCACTTCCCCTACGCATAATGGTTTCTGAATTTAGTTTTTCTAAAACTATAAAAGAGGCATGATGAAATCTATGGTATTCTACTAAGGGATATGTAATATGGAATCAATTCAAGCAACAGCTGGTGGAATGCCAGTTTTAATTTTAAAAGAAGGAACCAAGGAAAGTAAAGGTAAAGAAGCACAACGAAATAACTTTGCCGCAGCCAAGTTAATTGCCGAAATGGTAAAAACCTGTCTTGGTCCACGGGGTATGGATAAGATGCTGGTAGATACCCTTGGCGATGTTACAATTACCAATGATGGGGCTACCATCCTCAAAGAAATGGATGTTCAGCATCCTGCGGCTAAAATGATGGTCGAGGTAGCCAAATCCGTCGACAATGAAGTGGGAGATGGTACTACATCCTCTGTTATTTTTGCTGGTGCATTATTGGAAAAAGCTGAGGAATTAGTTAACAAAGATGTACATCCTTCAGTTATTGTAGACGGCTATACTGCTGCTGCGGAAAAAGCTTTGGAATTTTTGCAAAAAATTGGAATAAAAATTGATGTAAATGATAAAAATGCCCTGACGAACATTGCGAGAACAAGCATGTATTCCAAACTGGTTTCTGATGACGGTCCAACACTATCTAAGATGGTAGTAGATGCCGCTAAACAGGTTGCTGAAAGTGTCGATGACGGCAAGAGACTAAGAGTAGATTTGGATAATATTAAAGTAGAAAAGAAACCAGGAACATCCATAAGAGATAGTAAACTGGTCAAAGGAATAGTTCTTGATAAAGAAGTAGTACACGCAGGTATGCCAAAGAAGATAGAAAAGGCAAAGATAGCCCTGATAAATTCTGCCTTGGAAATAGAGAAAACAGAAATGAGTGCTGAAATAAGAATTAATGATCCTCAGCAAATGCAAATGTTCCTTGAGGAGGAAAATAGAATGTTGAAGGCAATGGTTGATAAGGTAAAGGGAGTTGGTGCTAACGTTCTTTTATGTCAAAAAGGAATCGACGATCTGGCACAGCATTATTTAGCAAAAGAAAACATACTTGCTGTAAGGCGAGTTAAAGAAAGCGACATGTCAAAGCTGTCCAAGGCAACTGGTTCAAGGATTGTTAACAATTTAGACGATTTTACATCCAAGGATTTGGGTTCAGCCGATCTTGTAGAGGAAAGAAAAGTTGAAACAGACAAATGGGTTTTCATTGAAGGATGCAAGAATCCAAAGGCCGTTACAATCTTGGTTAGAGGAGGATCTCAAAGAGTTGTTGACGAAGCAGATAGATCAATTCACGATGCATTAATGGTAGTTAAAGATGTTTTAGAGAACCCTATTGCAGTGGCAGGCGGTGGTGCACCAGAAGCTTACGTAGCCAATGAATTGCGCCAATGGTCCGGTAACATGGAAGGAAGAGCACAATTGGCTGTGCGCAAGTTTGCTGATGCTTTAGATACAATTCCTCTAGCATTGGCAGTAAATGCCGGTATGGATCCAATTGATACCATGACTACACTTAGAGCCAAACAAAGTAAAGGCTCAAAATGGACAGGAATAGATGTTATT
>JAICQW010000089.1 GCA_025937665.1 Nitrososphaeraceae archaeon
CCATATACTAAGTAGTGATAACGAAGATTTATTATAACACATGCCTTGTAGAGGGGGGGACCATGAGAAACGGATAATAAGGTCACGTTAGCATCTGTAGAAACCAATTGAGCAAGAAAAAGAAGGCCTTGGTTATAGTAATAGCCTTTTTCGCAATAATTGGAATTCTTTTCGCCGTTCTAATAGGAATTTATTATTACATGAGTCACAGAATGCAGCAAGAAATTGGTGAATCGATGGAGTCACATAACCCAAATCCTAATTTTAGCCCACCATGAATCAAGGAGTAATATCAGCGTTCTTAGGATAATTCAATAGTTTGAAGGAAATAACTCGTAGTTTCGTTTTATTATGTGGGATCCGTTCTGGGTATCTCAACCGGATTTCCCCTAACATCAAAAAGACCCATCCATCCAAGGTCGGTAAACAGAGTCTGGTGAGCGTGAAACATATAGGTGCCTGGATATGCGTAAGTAAATTCCATTATTCCTCTATCTCCTTTTGCTAATGTTACTATATCTGTGAGAAAGTCGGCAGTTTTGTTCGTACCCGCAGAGTACCAATCAAACATAGCCCCGTGAACGTGAACCGAATTAACGGGGTCGAATTCTAAAATATTTGCAACGTATACCCGGTATGGTTTGCCTGTATTTAACACAATGGGATTCATCATGTAGTCAAATGCCTTTCCATTCACAGTGTAAATTTCATTGACTCTCTGTTCTCTGCCAGTACTCTCCTCGTTGCCATTTTCTTCATCATTTGAAGGAATAGGAACTTGGGTCACGTTACTCATGTTCGTCTCCGTAGTATTGTTACCACTCAATTCAATAGGTAAGTTTGATTGTGCCCCTTCAATTGGTACTATCGGAGGCAATTCGGTCGGTCCTTCAAGATCTAAATCCAAATCATAACCGTTAAGCAACATAGCCATTTCTTCCTTCTCGGGACGAGGTTCCTTTGGATCTATGATCATCATTCCGTATAATCCTCTGTTGATATGATCTGCCATTGGTTCTACGTGACAATAATATGGATAGACACCAAACGGTTGTGCAACGAATTCATACGTAAAACTTCTTCCCGGAGAAATAGTCCCTCCTGGCTGTCCAGTCTTTGTAAATGCGTTGTCTTTGCCGAAATTTATTGGTTGAGCATAAAATGAGTGAGCATTAGTATTATCATTGGAATTAATGACTCTAATTCGAACTACATCTCCTTCCGTAACCCTTATGGTCGGTCCAGGTATAGTACCGTTAAATGTCCAGCCTTCAAAGATGTGACCTTCATATGTTATAGGTATTTTTTGAGCTTCGTCAACAATTAGGGTAAATTGTCTCATTGTCTCTCCGGTTGCGTCTTTTGAGACATGACCACAATTAAAGTGGGTAAGGTATTCAACTGGTGTCGGTTTCTTGCTCGGATCCGTAGTACAGTTCTTTATCTTATCATATTCCTGTTGAGAAATCGGAGATTCTGTGGCCTGGCCATTTACTGGACTATTCAAGAACGGAAAATTTAGAGATGAAACAATCAAAATAACTGACAAAGCGAATGCTCTGAAAAATGCATTTTGCCTGAACATACCTTGTTAACTATCTTTTCTAATAAATACCTAAGCAAAGCAGTGGCAAGAGACAAATCCCACCTAATGGAACTTACACAGACTGTAATTACAAATGTACTTAATTTCAAGTACAAGTAAAGGGACTGATGCGATAAATCATGTTATGAGAAGTAATAAGCAGTTATGACAAGTTTTTAAAAAAATTTCTACGAAATGTATCTGTCACTCAATCTTGCAATGAATGATATGGATGGTGCCACGTGTTAATGGCACCGGCACCAATCGTTTTCTCTAAAACAAATCGCCGGATAATTATTTAAAGTAATTTCTTCAGATTACAAAAACAAAAATTGGTGGACCCGATTGGTTGAGGAAGAGGCCCACCAGTAATGGATATATTGCCTTGTTTTACTTTCGTAGAACAAAAATAAAAAATTTTCTAATCTGTAGACTTGTTATATTAACTTTCAGCCATTACATCATCTCGCTTAATTTCGCATTCCTTTAAAGTTTCAAAACATATGAAACCCTCCATATCTTCATCGTAACACCGATAGGGATGGTGATAACATAATTTGTTTAATGTTTATTTGTTCAGAATAATTAGCATAAGCCTAATCAAATAAGGATTTGTGATAGATTGCAAACAGTTCAACCTCTACGTTTTTAGAGAAAATTTCTCTAGCCTTAACATTATCCCGTCCAGAAAATCAAGGGCGAGCCTATCCCAGATTGCCAAATTAATAACAAAATTCAGAAACTTAACTTGCAATTCTCCGTCTCAAAAGGAAATAGCAAAGGGTCAAGTTCTATAGCTTTCTTCTCAATTCCTTATATAAAACCAGTAATCATTTGTTACGCTCTAAACACAGGCAACTGATGGGATTGGTTGATTGTTACTTGTTCATCGTTCAGCCGAGCCCTATCAGTTGCTTTACAAAGGATTTTCAATTTATGTGTACAAGTATCAAATTGATTATCTATGGAAATACCATCTCAATCACCTAATATTTGTTTTAAGTTCATTTCGTCATTAATGTGCATTACGTCAAAAGATGAAAATGTTTAATCGTTACTAGGCTGAGATATCATATCAGTTGGCCTAACTAACTTTTTTACGTGTCATCGATATCACTATTGCGTCCATGACTAACAGGTCCAAAATCCATGAACGTAGAAAACCTGGTGATGTATTATTTCCGTACATGTCTTGTTACTTATCGTTCCAGAAACCCCTATTAGTAACATATTGTCTTTCGGCGTCATAAATATTCTTGTACAAGTTTTCATCGTCTACATAATTGCGTAAAATACGTGCAGCTGTTTCGACGCCAATTCCATATCCTGATAGAACTGTTAGTGCTTTTTTGCCAAAATTGTTTATCAATGACGCAGTTTTCCAGGCTCTCTCAAATTTGTGATTCTGTTCAGAATTGATTTCAGTCCCCTTTAATTTGCTCAAGATTATTTTGGAAAGTTCATAATCGGAAGAAAAAGTAGTAGTAATTAGTTTCGATCCACACTTTTTGCAAGATATAGCGCCTAATATTTCCCTTGTTTCAACCAATCTTTCCCATTTACCACAACGGATACATATCAATCGATGTTTGGTTTTTTCCAGTCTCTCTTTGATGAGCTCTAAAACTCCACGTTCAATGCTCAACGGTGAAGATGATGATTTGGAATGATGCTCAATAATGCTATTAGTCAACGGTGAAAAAGCCGACAAGTCTAGCCAATGAATTAGTATTTCCTTATTCCTTATCTTTCTCAATATCTCCTGCGTAGATTCTACATCGAATTTATCGTGGATCAACTCTCTTAACGATTCTTTGCTTATTGGAGTCTTAGAATATCTATCGTATATAAATCGGGCCGTTCGTTTGTCGTATACTGCGTTCTTATCAACTAAACCAAATCTCTTGGAGACTGTCCAGACTCTCCAATTCAAATTATATGTATTAGTTAAAGAAGTGATAAGTATCGTCTCCACGTCATACTCATCGTAAAGAATTCTTTCAATATTTCCTTTCGACAATCTGACAGACGAACTTAATAGAATTCTATATGGGTCTGACTTTGTTTCTACGAGATGTCCTACGTACGATGCTAGAAACGTTGAAAATAGTGATGATAATGTGTTGTTTATCTTTGTTCCAAGAGTTGAATGGATTACAAGCGCGTTTTTAGAGTTCACACTTTCTATAACTATGTTACTAGAATCTGGAACTATGGGGATTTTCTGTAGCGAGTTCTTGATGTCTGATCCAAGCTTTAGATTGTTATCCACAAGGGCCTTATTCCTGAGTTCGCCAACTTGTGCCGCAGTTTCATAATCCACAGGAATCATTTCACCTACCCAATGGGGGATGTTTATTGGAGATCCAAAAACCTGTTCGACATTGACTTGAAGTTTGTTTTCATCCATACTTACAATCCTCCACTGAGTACCTTTCAAGATAAAGACGTTACCTCTTTCTCCAAATTCACCTACAAACTGTTGATCCAAAGTTCCTATCCTTTTCTTCCTTATGACGTCGATGACCTCAAATTTTACCATGTTGGGTATGGTCGAAATATTCTCAAAATAATATTTGTATGATTTTATTCTTCGAGCATAAGTATTACTGTTGGGGTCATACTTTATGATTCTAAAATTATCTAACAAGACCGCACATTGCTCTAAATCCGAAAAAGCAAGTTCTCTAAAAGGATACGCGCCTTTAATGATTTGGTAAACCTCGTCTAAATTTTTCGGTTCTGATGTTGACATTACAAATCCTACTAAATGATGCGCTGCTACATCCAACGAGTTTGTATGAGTATTTTGTATTTCTAATGATCTCTTTTTCATTCTATTAATTATAGCCAAGCATTCTAACTCGTCATCTCCGCTGTTTGCTATTATCAACCCTTTTGCGGATTTGTAATTGACGTGTCGACTTCTGCCGATCCTTTGTACTAGTTTTGAAACCTGTTTGGATGATCCATAGTGAATTACTAGTTCTACAGATCCAATGTCCAAACCCAACTCCAATGAAGAAGTGCAAACAACAATACCAGTAAGTCCATGTCTAAGTTTTTCTTCAGTTTCCTCACGTGTTTCCCTTGAAAGTGATCCGTGATGAACTTCAACTGGGATCTTGTTTTGATTTCTGATTGTAGTTCCAATGTATTCTGCCTCGTCTCTAGTATTTGTGAATAGCAACACAGATCCACAAATTTTGTTATCACTCAAATAATTAAATACAAATTTGGCCGCATTACTTATCGAACCCGTGAGATACTTTACATCAATATCATAATTTCTAATAGTATTGTCCACAAGAATGGAACATTTTCTGTCAGTTCCACCAATAAAATTTGCGGCGTCTTTCAGATTTCCAATTGTTGCAGACAAACCTATTCTCACAGGATTATGGGTACTCAAGTTTTGTAAACGCTCAAGACTGACAGTTAGGTGCGTTCCTCTTTCATTGCCGATTAGCTCGTGAACTTCATCTATGATAATCCATCTTAGATACTTCAGAAACGCCATGAATTTCTCTTGAGTTAGTATTATTCCGAGGGATTCAGGTGTAGTAATGAGAATGTGGGGAGGTTTTTTTACCATCTTCTGTTTTGCTGTTCTTGTCGTGTCTCCGTGTCTTATTTGAGCATCAAGGTTTCTCCTTTTTGCATAATCAATTATTCTCCGATGAACATCATTATTCAGTGCTCTTAAAGGTGTGATATATAGTACAAAAATTGCGTTATCTTCGACAAAATGGGGATTTCTCGCCCTCTCGTTTTCAAGGAGAGAAAGTATGGGAATCATAGAAGCTTCTGTCTTGCCAGATCCTGTGGGAGCAACTAGAAGGCAATTTTGATTGCGTGAAATTACTGGATAAGAAATTTTTTGAATTTTTGTAAGATTTTGAAATCCTTCGCGGCTAAAGGACTCTAAGATCTGTTGATCAATAACATTCATTCAACTTCTCGATTTTTCTGCTTCAGGATCCTGACTTGATTTGACGTTCATTTTCTCATGTAATATAGTTACAAACAGCCCTGCAATAAACAGGCCTACTGCAATTTGAACCAAGGTATCAAAATTCATTGATAATTATTCTAACCATACGTTTCTCATTTATAAATCGATTGAAATGCGAGACATTTTGGTTACCATGCCACCCTCTCATGATATAAGATAGTTTGACCAGTATGAAATTTGAAAGTGATAAACAGGTCATCCGTAACGTTGCCACTACATCATGGACACCCGCCACAATACTTACTTATACGGATGAAAAAACTTGCTTCTTCAATTTCAAAAATTCTTATTGAAGACTACGGAACAAATGAGTTTTTGAAAAGATTAGCAGACCCGTTGTGGTTCCAATCATTTGGTTGCGTATTAGGATTTGACTGGCACTCATCAGGGCTGACGACCGTTGTAACAGGTGTACTACAACGATCAATAAACCTGGCGGATCATGGAATAATGATTGCGGGTGGTAAAGGTAAAAAATCGTTATCTTCAAGGAGCCAAATTCCAAATTTAGCAATATCTGCAAGTATGTCTGATAAGAAAATAGCCGATCTTCTCTACGCTGACAAAATAACTGCAAAAGTCGACAATTCCGCTGTTCAAGATTGTTACGACCTCTATCATCATGCGGTTTTCTTTGATGAAAGAGGGGATTGGACCATAATACAACAGGGGATGAATTCTTACATCAAGATGGCTAGAAGATATCACTGGATTTCTGAAAATATAAATTCTTCATTCTTATCTGAACCTCATTCAGGAATCATTTGTGATAAAATACATCAGGATGTGTTGGACATGACGGACCATGACTCAATCGAGACACAAAAAACAACTGTTGATCTTGTAAATGGAAATCCAAGAAATCTGATCTCTTCCATAAAGAAATTACAAATACCGAAAACTAAAACGATGGACGATTGGATCTTCGATCACAATTTAGTAAATAACACTGATTTAAGCTACGAAATGCCAAGACACCTTAATTGGAACACCGTCAAGAAAATATATGACATTCAACCAAGAAATTATGAAGAATTTGTTACTATCGACGGAGTTGGACCATCGCTTATAAGGGCGCTTGCTCTTATTTCCCAGTTAATTTACGGTTCGAAAACTTCTTGGGAAGATCCAGTACAATTTAGTTTTGCACATGGAGGTAAAGATGGCGTTCCTTTCCCCATTAATAGAAATACGTTTGACAGGTCAATCAAGTTCTTAAGAGAGGCAATTGAAGGAGGAGAAATAACTGGGGAGGAAAAAAGAACAGCACTAAAGAGACTATCCTCAAATCTAAAAATAATTCTTCCGGGATATAGCCAATGAAATTAGGATAATTTTGCAAATAATTAACTAACGGGCAATCTCCATTCAGAACATTCAATATTTAAGTCCGAGATATTGTCTATGAGATAAATAGATTGTCCTGTTACGAGAAGCTCCAAAAAATAAAGAGCATTGTATTTCTTTGGTTTAGAGCAATAAGAATAA
>JAICQW010000234.1 GCA_025937665.1 Nitrososphaeraceae archaeon
CAATTTTATTTGCAATCTTATCTATACATTGGAAACAATTGACCTGTGGTATTTTTCTCTTCAGATGAAATACAATATCTCTATAAATTTTTGCGATAGCCTTCCTTCTTATGTTACTAGCTTCTGCAAGTTCATCAATTGTTCTAGATACGCCTTGTTCTCTACATGTTATGTATAGACAAGCTACTAGAACTGCTCCTATGGTTCTACCCCTTATTAATCCATCTTCCTGAACCTTTCGATAAGTATATGCAGTTTTTTCAACTATGGAAGGCGTAAGACTAAGTTTATCCTTCAATTTACCCAGTAATACAAAGGCGGTTGTGAAATTGCGTGAAGAACTATCTCGATACATGGTACGCGAATCCCATATTCGCAATCTGTTCATCCTGGCTTGCATGCCTGAATCAATTAATTGTCCGGTAGAATCCTTGTTTGTTTTGCCAATAATTGTTGATAAATTCATGTCATGTACTGCAAGAGAAAATGGCATTCCGATCCTACTCTTATCGGCTTCATGATCTTTGGGATTAGTCCATTCCTTACCAGTCTCTTCAATGCCATCTATCACAACTGTTCCACAGTTACTACACACTATCTCTCCGGATACTACATCAGTAACCAGCCTATCCTCTTTTATATTACAGGTTGAACACGTAATTACTTTTGACATTATAACGGTTAAGTAGTTATATATACGCCGATCAAGTATTTAAGGATTGTACCTGAATAAGCCAACAAAGATGTTCTTAATTTAAAGAATGCGACAATATCATATACTATTAAGGCTCGTAGAAACGTTTTGAAAAATATTGAACCTTGTAGCTTTTTTATAATATATTGTCTAAATAATTAGGGACTGACCATGAAGGTCGTATATAGTTCAAAGGTTATGCAATATCTGTTAGAGAAGGATAATAAGCAGATATCGATTACTGACAATCTTGAAAACGAAATTGAATGCCCAAGATGTCATGAAATCATGACACTTTGTTCTGATTTCGATTTGCTTTACTATAAATGTGAAGAATGTAATTTTCCTCTGTATACCACGCAGAGTTCAAATTATTAACATTGTTATCTGAATAAGTATTAATTTTTAGGCTCTATAAAATATGATGCAGACTACATTCTTTACTTATTCCTTAGTGAATACATATTTATTTTTCTTTCAAATAACATAAATACATTAATCTGATGTCTGGATTGAAAAAATTTCTTGTTCATTTGCTAATTGTAGCATTGTTTGGAATATTCTATCAAAATACGTTTTGCTGTCATGAAGCTTATTCTCTGGAATCAATCCTAAAATATGTCAAACAGATTGGAATGAAAGGTGTTGGAGAAGGACAGTTTACCACTCCCCATAGTCTTGCAGTAGATAAAGTTGGTAGCATTTTTGTTGGAGATACGGGCAACAAACGTGTGCAAAAGTTCTCTCCTAATGGCACATTCATGTTGAGTTGGGGTTCTGAAGGAAACAAGAGTGGGCAGTTTATGGGTTTACATGATGTCGCAGTTGACCCTGAAGGAAAATTTGTTTTCACAGTTGAACTCAAGAATCATAGAGTGCAAAAGTTTTATTCTAATGGGACCTTTGTCACAAAATGGGGGTATAATGGTACGGGAGGTCGTGACGTTAACAGAGCTCCGCATCAAATTGCAATAAATTCTCTGGGCAACGTATATTTAACTGACTCAAACGGCAACCAACTATTAAAGTATCATGATAATGGTACTTTTATTGGAACTATCGGATCGGAGGGTACAGAACCAGGTAAATTTAATACTCCTCATGGCATAGCGTTTGATCCCAGCAACAATATGTATGTTACTGATATGAAGAATTTCAGAATTCAGGTCTTTGATAATAATGATTCGTTCGTTAGAGAGTGGAAATCTTCAGGTTTAGGCTCAGATAAGTTTTCTGAAACAGTTCCAGGGATAGCAATTGATACTAACGGTCAGGTGTATATTGTAGACAAGATAAATTCAAGAGTTCAAATGTTTGATAATACGGGAAACCATTTGTCTAGTTGGGGAACGGATGGTAAAGGTCCTCAACAGTTACACAAACCAGAAGATATTTCTGTTAGCAATGATGGGATAATTTATATTACTGATACAAGGAATTCTAGAATCCAGGTATTGCAAATAGTAGAATAGCAATGTAATTATTATTATTTCTGCTTTGATTTACAAATTGAAAGATACAAGCGAAAAATTTGCCGAAAATATGATATCAACTATATCCCGTAAACTCCATCATTACTAAACTGACTTCAAGATGACTATTGTATTATCCTTAATTTTTTGTAATAATTCGTCTTTTTCGTTACCATGAGGATTTATTTTTCCCACTATATTTACAGGTGAATAAGCCAGTATCTGCCCATCTCTACTGATAGGGGTAGGTCCATAAAATAGACATAATGCGTTACCTTCAGGCCAGTAGGCAACATCTAAATAATCTACCTCTTTTTTAGCGTTTTCTTCATTTGCCGAAATTTGGGTTCTTTCGGTATACAGTTCGTCTCCCCATTTGGTAATGTTAATTTCGACGGGCAACTTTTCAAGTATTGCTTGAACAGTCTTTGGAGAACGTGAATCATCAAGCTCTATTGAGATTTCTCTGTCGATATCAGGAAATAGTGCTTTGATTTGTTTTTTCATACTATCATCACAGTTACGCAGAATATATTAAATTCTTTTACGATCAATAATCTTTGATCGATGCCAGGGCCTCGTTCTTACTTTCTGATTGCAATCCC
>JAICQW010000224.1 GCA_025937665.1 Nitrososphaeraceae archaeon
CAACAGGAACACCAACAAAAAGAAAAATTATCTCCCTTTATCAAACGAATTCTAATCGTCGATGACCATCCTGATGTCATATTAACATTCAAAAAAGGTTTGGAAGCAGAAAATGAATTTAGCAGTGGCAAGATTTTCTTCCAAGTTTACGCTTATGATGATCCTTTATTAGCATTATCAGAGTTCAAACCGAACTTCTATGATCTATTGCTTGTAGATGTTAACATGCCAAAAGTGAATGGTTTTGAATTTTCGGAGAAGATATTGAAACTTGATGTCAACGTGAGGATTTGCTATATTTCTGCAGGAGAAATGAACGTTGAAGCATTAAGAGAACAGTATCCATCACTGAGTATAGGATGCTTTATCAGAAAACCTGTTACAATGGAGAATTTAGTTAGAAGAGTAAGGGCAGAATTAGAATAAATATTTAGAAATCTCTAGTCGGTAGTGATTAACTCAAATGCCTACTTCCCTTCCTTACTTCATTTACTACAAACTCAATATATTTTTCAAGTTCCAATTCATCTAATTCTACTGGTTCTTCAAGTTCCCTCTCTAATTCTTCTTTGTCTTGAGTAACTTGTTTTACGGTTTTCTGAATTTCCCTTTCCAATTCGGCATGTCCGATTGCTCCTAACAATTTTGATTCTAAAGCATGCCTATGAATAGTTCTACGCAATTCATTATTTGCTGATACAAGTGTTGCTGAATTATAGACTCCTATCAATATCAAATATGATGCTACAACCAAGATCGTAATTGTAACTACTCCAAAGGGTGGATAAGGAATAACTATTTGTGTTGCTGCCTGATTTGAACTAAATATCAGTAATATACCCCAGCCAGAGAAAATCATGTATGTCTTTATGTTTCTTTCATAACGTATTATTCTAGATATATTCCAAAATACAAGTCCAAAGAGCAATCCTCCGATAGGTTTACTTAATGCCAGAAATGCCCCCAATATTATAGAAACAGAAATAAGATCAGTTTCCAGAAACGAACTTAGAATATTGCCTAGGATATACTGATAAAAGTAAGTTACTATGAAGTAAACAAGCGGAATAGAAAGTATGACCCAATATGCAATTGCATTAATGAGTTTCTCTCTGTAATAATTCATTAGGATTGCAGTTGTAATCCAAATACTGAAAAATGACATAAATGAAGATACTCTGTAGATATTGTCTAAAAATCGGTGTCTTCCGCCAGTTAAATCTCCTGAACTTCCAACATATTCTCCTATTAAATCTGGATGATCGTTTACCTTCACACCTGTAAAGGCTGCTGTCATGATCAAATTAAATGCAATCACCGACATTGATACAAAATACAAAAGGACTATTGTTTCATGGTGTGATTTATACCAAGAAAAAAATAGGATAGACAGCCATATTACAAAGCCTGCTGCCGCTCCGTAACTTAATGCAATTATACCAACGACAACTAATGTATTATAATAATTATTGTAGAATTGTTCAAATATGAGATATCCTATTAGACTGGCTAATACGCTAAGTGAAAACAATGAAACTACGTAGATGACCTTGACTTTTAATGTCCTATTCAGACGGTCTCCTTGAAATGAAATATGAATATGTCTAATCAAATAGAATTGCAAAAACAGACATACTGAACTATTAACAGCAAATAGTATCAATTTTCCCTGCATGGGAATGAAATATTTATCGATAAGGTCATTGATCTTTACTATTGATACATCAATTATTGAAGTGATTACCAAGCCAATCATAATCAAAAGATATTTCTTTTGATTGAACGACCTCTTGTACTCACTATGCAATGTTGACTAAGAATGAACAAGGTTAAACATAATCTTTTAGTATCAGAGGCAATGGATTCTGATTAGGACTTGAAGCATAATATTGCATATTTATTCATGATCCCTACGTTGACTATGCTATTATTTTCTTTTTTATTGCTGCCTGTTAAAGGATCAGCCTCAGTAAATATTTTTCCACCAGGAAGCGAACCCTATGGCTTACCCTATGCTAAACATATCGAAAACTTCTGGAAATGGATACTAAGTATACCAGCAAAGGATAATCCAATTAATGATCCCACGGGAGAAAAATGTGCCACTGGTCAGTCAAATACAAATTCGTCACTTTTTTACTTGGCTTTTAATAATGGTGGCATATCTGAGAGAACTTGTAAAGTTCCAGCCGGAAAAGGTCTCTTTATACCTGTAATGCAAGTAGAACTTACTGAGAAAGATGTCCCAGGTGCAACTATAGAGGAGTTGAAACTATCCGCAAAGACAGACCAGGATAGCGTTAACAGTTTGTATCTCAAGATAGGCGACAAAGAGTATAATTTTGAAGATCTCCGTAACTACAGAACTGCTACGGATGGTTTTGATATTAACTATGCCGATAGTGGAATTTTTGGTATTGTAGAGGGAGGGCCGACTACTGGAGTAGCAGATGGTTATTATATTATGACTGATCCACTTCAAAGAGGAAATTATACAGTTCACTATAAGTCAAGTTTGAGTTGTTTGGAGCCAGGTTGTGCTGAACCCAATTTTGCTCAAGACATCAAATATAATATAATAGTAGAATAATATAGCGGAGTCAAAGGTAATAGCAGTTTGCTTGCATCTAATTTTTCCTGCTGTTATGAAAGATGATAGACTACTAAAGATTCTTACCGCAGCATATTATTAGAAGATAGTGAGAATAAACAACAACAAACTGACTCCCCTATTTTTTTTGGATCTTCAAAGCAGATGATACCTGATGACAAAGAAATTCTCGATTCATATTCTACTGTAAGATCAGATCAAGCAATACATAAAACAAAAAATGCTTTGGATAGTTGCCGGAAATACGGCCAATAGGTGGTTAGATATATTGACCTATTATCGA
>JAICQW010000081.1 GCA_025937665.1 Nitrososphaeraceae archaeon
GCACATACGTGAATATGATACCTATTACAGTGTTCATTATGATAAGATTGATCCTAGGAATGATCCTTTTGGACATATTATAATGGATGCTTCAAAGTATTTTCCTGGAGTTATGATGCTATCTCTATTTTCAAATTATCTTATAGATAAGGAAAAATGACATGAAATGAACTTTGACATATCTCCACTAATTCTGTTGTTTTTCCAACGTTACTCAATTGCTTTTTGCAAGTTAACTCTAAAAAAGTGAAAAATGCCGTTGTTAGAAGATAGCGAGGAGGTATTGAACGCAGTTAGCGAAACCGACAGAGAGGAACCTACGTTTGTATTCAAAAAACCGTCCATTTGGCTGATATTCAAGACCGTACTAAAGCTAATTCCTGTCATAGTGTATCTTAGGAAGGACAGAAGAGAATGGGTGAAAAAAGAAGGCAAAAATGTAAATGAAAACAAGTTGAGAAAGCACGCGGAAAGGGCATTAAAGACTTTTGTCACCCTTGGACCATCGTACATAAAACTTGGGCAGTGGTTATCCTCAAGGGCAGATCTTCTACCCCAACCTTATCTGGATGTATTGGAAAAACTTCAAGATAATGTACGACCTGAACCATTTTTAGATGTCAAACCAATTCTTGAAAGGGAGCTAGGATCGCTAGAAAATATTTTTGAATCTTTTGATCCTTCGGCAATTTCTGGAGCCAGTTTAGGTCAAGTCTATAGGGCAAAATATAAAGAAAAAGATGTAGTAGTAAAAATAAGCAGACCAAATATTGAAGAAACAATTGGACAGAATATCTACATTTTAAGAAAATTGTTACCCTTGGCCACACGGTTTATTGATGAAAATCTTCGGTTTTCAGCAGAAGGAATGCTCTCTCAATTTATTGAAACAGTACATGAAGAAATGGATTACAGAATCGAAGCAAAAAATTTGATACAGATAAGAAATAATCTAAAGGAGGATAAATCGGTTATTATCCCAAGTGTTTACCTGGATAGAACTTCAAGGCACGTGATTACAATGGAGTATTTACCCGGTACCAAGATAACTGATATAAAGACACTAAATCAAAATAACATCGATAGAGCAAAATTAGTATATCGCATACATAGATTATTTTTTAAAATGTTATTGCGTCACAGTATTTTCCATGCAGATCCACATCCAGGTAACATTTCGATTACGAATGAAGGAACAATAATACTTTATGATTTTGGAATGGTTGGAAGACTTGATGATGAAACAAGAAGACGATTGGTAAGGCTATATCTGGGACTTGTAGATAAAGATCCAGTAAGGACTACTGATGTGTTATTAGAACTAGGAACCCTTGAACCCTCTGTTGATAGAAGATTAGTAGAAAAGGGACTCGAATTGAGTATACAATCATTGCACGGTAGAAAGGTGGATAGAATGGAAGTTAAAGCACTTCAAGATTTGGCAAATAAGACATTAAGTAGGTTTCCATTTAGATTGCCCAAAAATCTTGCGCTTTATATGAGAATGGCCTCAATTCTTGAAGGCATTTACCATTACCATAATGTAAAATTTCAATTTGTTCGTGTACTGGTAAGTTTGCTTGAAGAGGAAGGTTTGATTAAAGAAGCTTACATAGAAGAATTTAAGAGATATGTAAACAGATTTGTAAGGGGTATAGAGGTCTCAAGTGAACTTGCACCAATGTTAAAGCAATATTTGGCTGATCAGAAATCAGAAAATAAGATTAAGGCAAATTCGAATGTTCTTCCAATGAGTATCATATCATCGGCAATTTTTATTGGATCAACCATTATCTTTCCCTATGAACGGAATTTCTCATATTTTGGATTTGCACTATCTGCAGCTATGTTAGTTGGTACTCTTGTCTTTAATAAGCTAAGTAGAAAGTAAAGAACAACATCCCAATCATAAGATGAGCATGGCATTGAAGTTGTTCTAATTGCTATTGTATTCTGGTTTCGAACAATACACATCTCTAAGCTTACAGATGTTCATCTTACCTAACATTTCTATGTCTCATCATTCAGCGTTATCTAATCGTAAATATTACAGAATCTATATACACAATAATTTTAGGATATGATCCATCCAAGTTCATATAAACTAAAACTTGTCTATGAGAACGATGAATCTCAGTTCAAGGACCGTACTCCTACCTTCAATAGTTCTGCTGATTGGTGCTATATTTGGTACTACAGCAACGAATGCATTCGCAGCAGATGATCCTTTTAAGAATAAGGTAGAAATTGACACCGATGTGGATAACAAAAATACATGTGATGAATCTGGTGAGGGATTTAATCAAGGACTCTGTGTTGTCACTGATAATTTAGAAACAGGCACCTTTACTATGCAGGGCGAGAAGAACAAGATTTCAATTGACGTAGAGGGAGAAAACCACAACGACTGCGATGAAAAAGGAGATGGAGACAATGAAAGTGATTGTATAATCACATCGAACAGGGGAATTGGAGAAATAAATATCCTCGACGAATCGCCGTGATAAGAAATTAACCGACAAATCGGTTAGTACAACATTTAACCTTCATTTTTTTTATTTTCATTAACAAATAATACTGTTTAAACTTATATCTAATGTTGCCCCTAAATGTACAAATGAAGGTGTTACATGGAAGTCCGGGATTTGGTGTTCAACTTTCAGAGAATGAAGTTAAGGATTTTCTTTCAGACAGCAAACTAAATCTTCATCTGGGAACCGTCGATAAAGATGGCTATCCAAATGTACATCCTACTTGGTATCTTTATGATGAGTCTAAGGGTGTGATTTATATAGAAACTGGAAAGGAGTCTAAAAAAACTAACAATTTGAAAAGAAATGACAAGATGTATTTTTGTATAGATGAGGGAAATCCACCATATAAAGGCATAAGGGGTAAAGGAGACGTTAAAATTTTAAGCAACCCTGACACTAATCTTCCGATTGCACAGAGAATAATGGTAAAGTACCTCGGAAGTATAGATCATCCAATGGCGAAACTATTGCTTGAGAATGTAAGGAATGGAAATTCAGTGTTACTGGAAATCACACCAAAATATTACTCTACATGGGATTATAGTAGAAATAACTGAATAGATCCATATCATAAGCTTTTGAATATGAATATCGTACTTTAGTACCTAAAAAATAGTTCCATGTTCTGCTCAGAAAAGCTAAATTGAATTCTAGTCGAGTGTAAATTTTTAGAACTTTCTGAATCATTTAATTTCGCAATCTCCAAACTCACGATCCCCTTTCCCAGGATCAAAGTTAGTTATTCTGTCCTCTCCATCTCCACATCTGAAGAGGTCTCCTCCCTCGCCTCCACTTAGGGTGTCATTACCTTGGCCTCCATATAGTCGATCATCTCCAGGTCCGCCATCAAGAATGTCGTTATTAGAAGTGCCATACAAAACGTCGCTTTCAGTACTGCCAATTAGTCTATCACTACCATCTCCTCCGTGTAGCTCATCACTACCAACACCTCCATCAAGAACGTCCGTCCCATCGCCGCCATTAAGGTAATCGTTCCCATCAGAACCATTCAAAATATCGTTTCCTCCCTCACCTTGGATTTCATCACTACCTAACAATCCATTCAAAATATCGTTACCCCTAAATCCTCTCATGTCATCATCGTTGGCCGTTCCCATGATGGTGTCATCTGCAACAGTTCCCTTGATATCCACCGCCCAAACTATTGAAAAGCTTATTAACAATATAGCCATCGTCAGCACAGAAAGTATTGTTACTCCATGGGTTAGTTTTATCATGATATTTTGCTCAAGTTAATCATTAGATTATAAATATCTATACCATACAGGGTATCTCCCTGGGTGATTCTATATTGACGGTAATTGCCAACACTCCCATCTTTGTCAGTAGCCGCAACTATGTAAAGAATAGATAAGTAAATAATCCAAATCATAAAAGTAATACTGGGAATGTAATCCATACAATATCTCACTTTTGAAAAATAAGCACTATTTTGATACTCCATATGGAACCTAAGTGAATATATAACGATCTCAGCGAATCAATAAAAATTAGGAATATAAAAAGAATTGGCCTTTCATGTTTTTCTAGTATCTGTTACTCAGTTAATTTAAAGAATAAAAATCAAGAACTTTTCCAAAAAGTATATTTAAAATTTGGATATATATCTTAATTATTGGATCTCTTTATAGGATGTTCCGGCTGGAGTTATAGTTCGTGGGAGGGTCCTTTTTATCCTTCAAATATGGATAATAAGTTAATGTTACCATACTATTCTAAGATATTCAATTACGTGGAGATCGATTCGACATTCTATAACATACCGTCTGAGCCAATGGTAAAAAATTGGAACAGGAGAACTCCCAGTAATTTTAGATTTACTGTAAAGTTTCCAAAAATCATAACCCATGAAAAGAGGTTCAAGAACGTGGAAAAGAACTATCACTATTTTATGAAAACATGGAGCCACTTAAGGATAAGATTTTAGCATTACATATTCAGCTACCGCCCTCTTATGAACTTCAGGAAGGACTGGACACATTTAGAAATTATGATTTTTCCTTTGATGACACATTTAGGTATGCAATAGAGGTGAGACATTCATCATGGTTTAATGAATTGGCTTATAATATGTTTAGAAGTAATAACCTATCATTAGTCTGGAGTCAGATGGATAGACTACAAACACCTCCAGTTATACAACAGATTTTTTTACCTGAGATTAATTGGTGACAGAAGTATACAAGAAAGCAATTTTGGTAAATTACAACGAGATCGAAGTTTGGAAATGAAAGGTTGGGCCGATAAAATCACTCGATTAGAGGAGGATGAAAAAAGTCTCAAAATTGGAATAGTTGCCGCTAACAACCATTACGGTGGTTTTGTGCCAGGTACCGTCAACATGTTCCGAGAAATGCTAAATTTGGAACCTAAAAGTGTAGATCATATTGACCTAAAAGACGTTGGCAATCAACTAGAGTTAGAAAAGAATTTTGGTAATCATTTGATCAAAAGTAAAAAAGATAAACAATCTACAATATCGGATTTTGTATGAAATTTTTTGAAAGTCAAAGGAATAGAAATATCCAAATTCAATTCCATATAGTAATATCAATTTAATAAATTTAAGAGAATATAAATCGGTTTGATAAACAACTCATCGAAAATCCTGGAGTGTGAAAATGGAACTTTTTAATATAAATTAGATTCTAATCATTAAATAGTCGTCATCACAGTTATAATGATAGACAATTGAATAGGAATCTCATGACAAATCTGGATCGGAGGATCATACTAGTTCTACCTACAATCCTCATACTGCTAATATCAGCTCCATTAAATCTATATCCAGATCTAAATATTCAGAGTCCACACATTAACGGGCAAGAAAATGATGATGGCTTGTTTACCCAAGGTGGCACAAATATCACCTCTTCTGATTCTACTACTAATTATTCTGGAATTGTTACTCAAGATGTCGCCCAAAGTTTTACAATTTCATGTACTGACTTTATGAAATTATTTGACACAATTTCAGCGCTGGATATTGGAGATCAAGTTTCAGAGAAGAAGGTAAATCAGACTGCACTAGATCAAATTGAGCATATATTTAATTCATATGCAGGAAATTGTTCCGAGCTTGACGAATATGAATTTGAATAGATTTCCTTTCGTGCGCTTCAAATTCCACATTCGTATGAAGAACAAGTATTTCATGTGATGTTCTTATTTTTTTTCAATTTTTTTAACACTATCAATGAGCCTACAGAAGCCGCAGCAGCCGCGATGATTATCGGAAGTACCAAATTGGCCATATCGACCGAAAATGCTTCTGAAACACGAATTGGGAAATCAAAGGTCAACATCCTATTTGAGCCATTAGAATCTCCCAATAAAGGATTTTCCAGAATGTCAATACTTAAAAGAAACAGGCCAGATTTGTCAAAATTGTAACTATATGCGTAGTGGCCACTTGATAATAATATTGGTTGCGAACTTGCCAATTCTTCTCTTTCATTTGATATTCTTATAGTAATGGGGGTATCTGTTATGGGGATGTTACTAACTGTCGACATCATGATGTTTATTTGGGTGCCCTGTCCTGATATTGGAACCATTGGGATAGTGTTGATCCGGACATCATAGTCTCCAATGCGCTGTTGCAATGAATTGCTTAGCAAATCCGCAGCTACAGTTTGAACAGATGATACCAAACTTGTGATGATAGTAACTAATAGAATTAAAAGAACTACTTTCAAATTACTACATCAAAATCTCTTTTACTCTTCAAGTTCTGGTTAGACACATCTTATTCATTCTGGTTACTGATGTTGAGAGCTTATTTTTATTATTGATTTTCATAATACTCGCAGGTCTTTAATGCCCTGAAGTGAACATTTCCACTATCTGAAACGTAAATATTACCAGAGGAATCTATCGCAATATCATGAGGAATAAGGAACTGATCATCACCGCATCCGAGTGATCCCCATTTCGTAACAAACTCCCCTTCACTATTGAATTTCTGAATACGTACATTTCTGGTATCGACAACGTATACATTACCTTCTTTGTCAGTAACTATGCCATGGTTTTCGACAAAGTGACTGTTCCCGTAACCGTAACCTCCCCATTTCTTTGTAAAAGTGCCTTGGTCGTCAAATTTCGCAACGAAAGAATTGTTTCTACCGTCAGTAACATAAACTGAGTCATGCGAATCTATAGTAATATCATGTAAATGCACGAATAACATTCCTGGCGAATAAGAATTCCATTTAGTCAAGAACTTTCCATCATTGGTGAATTTTTGAACCTCTGGATTATCTTGGTCACTTGTATACACGTTATCATTAGAATCAACAGCAACTCCCCAAGGCTTTATAAATTGACTATCCGCTCTGCCCTTGGAGCCCCACATGGTAATGAAGTTCCCCTCACTATCAAATTTCTGAATATGCTGATTAGCGTAATCAGCTACAAAAATATTGCCTTTTGAATCTACTGCCATGCTCTCAGGTTGCAAGAATTGTCCTTGCCCCTTACCTTTAGTACCCCAGGCTTTGATGAAGTTCCCCTCACTGTCAAATTTCTGAATATTGCATTTTTCTGCATCACTAACGTATACAAATCCATTAGAATCAACTGCAATTCCATGGGCATGTAAAAACTGTCCTGGTCCTATCCCTTTAACACCCCAAGCATTTATCAATGTGCCATTGCTATCAAATTTTTTAACATAATGAAATCCCGGAAGATCATTAGTGATGGGCCCAACTCCGGCAGTACCGTTTACTAACGAAACATTACTAACATATTGAGATTGATCTTTGTTGTCCTTACAATTGAGACTCTTTGGATCTTCTGATGTTTGAGAATATGTTGACTGAGAACTCAGTATAGACAAACTAGACAAGATAAATGTTAAAGACACCAGAGTTACAACTATCTTTAAATTAATATTCATGATTTCTAATTTTGGAATTTTCATAGATCCCTTATCACCATGCTGCGGCATCAACAGAGGACATCATTATGAGTTTTTAGTCACCAAATATAAATTTAAAACTAAAAAATTTGGGCCTTGAGCTACATTAAAAAAATGTCGCCAAATTAGATCTGTATCCGTAATGGTAGGAGATTTCATTATCTAATCATGATTATTTTCATTTTTAGCATGCTCTTCTTCTCCTCCTTCAGCATGCTCTTCTTCTCCTCCTTCAGCATTCTCTACCTCTTCAGAGAGATTCAAATCATAAACGCTGTTAAGCAACGAAGTTATCTTATCATCGACAAGTGTATCAATTTCATCAAATGGCGCCTTACTGTCTATATTTTCTTTTACTGCATTTAATGAATCTGCCAATTCGATCGAATTTGTGTCAGAATCTTCCTTGATTTCATCAAAGTTTTGAATTGCTTGCGTTATAGTTGCCTGAGCTGTTTGGTAGTTTGCTTCGTCAACAATACTTGTAGTTTCATTACTGCTACTATCAGTAGA
>JAICQW010000259.1 GCA_025937665.1 Nitrososphaeraceae archaeon
AACTTCCCCTGTTTTCATAAAGATATGTGATAAGTCCGGCGGAAAAGGAGTGAGTGTACTAACCTCCGCGCCAGCTGAACTTTGCCATTACACCAGACTCTGTAGTGAACTGATGAGGTAAATCTGGATCAGACCACTGACTGGCGCTTGGAGCCATAGTAAAAGTCTCATCATCCATTCCAAATGCTGCCGCAAAACCTGCTCCCTGTAGGGTCATTGTGCGGCCTGACTCATTTTTTAGCTCACCCGATTTTATCTTGCCAAAGCTAACAACTGTTGCTGTTAAATTAGTCCCGTCGTCATTGATGTCAATCTTAGTTCTTTGGGTAGGCAGCCATTTTGATGCGAGTGAAGATATCATTTCCATAGGACCGCCCTAAATCAACTTCAGAACCTGTTGTATTATCCTGCTATGATCAGCTTTCACTTCGGTTGTAACCAAAAGCAAATGGCTATTGTCTTCTGATGGTATGGTTATGCGTTTAACCTTTTCATATTCCGCCATTGCATATCTTCCCTTTCCGACCTTAGGAGAAAGCGTGTTGCGTAAGGCCCATCTAGCTAACGCTTCTAAGTTTGATCTTTTGGTTTCCTCAGATGAAAGTAAGTTCTCTACACCTTCACGTTGACTACCAAACTTGGTTTCTCCTGTATCATCACATACCCCAGCATAACGGATCTTTGGATCAAGGTCTAAAATCTCCTTACATAGCCTTCCGTAATCCATGGCTGTATATAACCAACAAAAATCTAATAAGATTTTACATTATAGTAAAGCCTAATTGGACTCACTTTGACAGAACCACAACAGCGAGTATTCTGAAGCAATAGGGAGAGGAGTTAGTAGCGTTCTGTAGACGTAAAGTGGAATGCTTGGTGAATATTATAGAGGTCTGAGAAATTACTAGATCCCGTTGAATTTGATCCATTTATCCTTAGCAAGATACAACCTCGGCAACTTTGACTATTAACAAAGAGCGTTGCTGTACGAATTTTTCAAACTGTGATTATTGTTATTTGAGATCATATCGTTTACTCTTCTTACCAGATCGTCCTCTGAAACTGGTTTTGCAACAAAATACCTTTCATTGGGCTTGAGATACATCACTTTTGTATTGTTCGTAACCTCTAAACTCGCTAACAGCTGTAAGAAAACAAACCGTCACATAACTATCTTTCTTTTTTAGCCGCTGGTAAAGTTCAAATCCATTCATTTTCGGCATCTTAATGTCTAGAATCACCAAGTCGTAGTAACGAGGCTTAAAAAATTGGAGAGCCAACAGAGGGAAACTTCAAACCCAAAGCCTTCTTTGATCCATGCATACAAATGATTTGTTATCGCTTTATTATCCCTTTATGTCGGTTGCTTACTTTCGGTTTCTAACCCTACAACTACTCCCTAAATATATGGCTTTATGTATGTAGTAACTTGTGTCAAGCATTGTGAGCACGCTAAGGAAGCTGGGTTGTATAAGGCCTGCCTCGTTGGTTTTTTTAATCTTGTTATTACTCTTACTGAATATTGCCGCGACATTATCATCGATAAATCCTAATATTTTATCCTTCGCTCAAGAAGAAAATAAACAGATTATACTTAATGCTATGTTAGACAATCTTGGCCAGATAGAAAAAAAGGAAAGATGGCAACTATTTTTCAATGATGCACTCAATGAGCTAGAAACAAGACATCCTGGTTTTGAAATAGAGATGAATTATACTGAGTTGCCAGGTAATGAGTCCAGATCTCGCATCTTAAGTGCACTTGAGAATAAATCATCTGTTGATATAATATCTGTAGATCAGATATGGCTTGGAGAGTTCGCTGAGAAAGGGTTTCTAACAGACCTCAGCAACTATACGCAACGATGGGGGAGAGCATCAGATTGGTACGAGGTGAACTGGGATGGAGGGGCATATAACGACAAAATATATGGTATTTGGGCTTGGACAGATGTTAGAGGAATATGGTACTGGAAAGACCTCTTAATGCAAGCTGGAACTAGTCCTGATTCCCTGAAAACATGGGACGGATATATTAAAGCCACAAAGAAAATTGACAGTGTTTTAAATGACACGATATTACAAAGCGTGCACCTCAGTGGTGTTGATACGGCCGTTGATATGTGGTATCCATATCTCTGGATGCTAGGAGGTGCGATAGTTGAAAATAGACCGGGACATCCAACTAGGGATTTTTACTGGTATCCAAGTTATAATAGCAGTGAGGGAGTAAAGGCGCTAGGATTCATTAAAGACCAAATTGAAGCTGGAGTAAAACCACAGACCGAATTTTTTGACACAGCATTTGCTCAAAACAGGTCCTTTGCGATAATGTTAGCTGGTTCGTGGATGCCAGGCGAGTTTCCACGTCAAGAATGGCCTGGTCTAGAAGAAAAACTAGGATTTATTCCGATGTTTCCTGTACCCTCT
>JAICQW010000043.1 GCA_025937665.1 Nitrososphaeraceae archaeon
AAATTATCGTTACCCCTATCAATATTGATATCAATGCTATGGATAAAATAATTCTCCTCATTGGTTGTCACTCATCATTGATGCCATCTATTGATATTCTCCTTTTAAAGAGTTACAGATATGTATTTTAAAGATATTACTGTATTCCCAAACAATAGCTTTGGCCGACGCTCAAAATTCGGATAGTCCTATAGTTTATGAATCTTGATATCACGAATTGAATATTGGAAAGGAGAATTCATAATATATATATAAACTAAATTTGGTACTAGTTGCAATGAGTAGTTTCAAGCACGCTAGGACTGCCTTATTTGGTTTAACTTTTGTATTGATAATGTTCATGTCCAATGGACTTTTTGCTGCCTTTGGTCAATCTACAAATTTTGAAGGTCCCTTTGTTGGTGTTGCAATGAAGGGTGCATATGTGGATCAAAAGGAAAACAGAGAAGATACTCCATTACCTCCTGCAACTTATTTCGATGAGAGTTTCAGATTGCTTAGTGAAGCAGGACTGAATCATGTGAGATTCTTGTTCTACTGGGAAGCATATGAGAAAAATCCACAAGGATTCATGAATGAACTAGAACAGGTGGCAAACGCAGCCGACAAGTATGGTATTAAAGTTATTTATGATAATCATCAATGGCATACATCTTCTTGGCTTGAAAAGAGGGGAACTGGCTTTCCAACTGCCCTTTTTGCCAATAATTCACAGCTATACCCAATGAACAGCGGTGGTAAGGAAGGTGAACCGGTAGCAAAGCTTTGGTGGTCTAATTTCTGGGATGGTACTATCAAGGATGGACAGGGAAATGATGCATGGACTCTGTTAGCTGACTTTTATAAGAAAGTAGTTGCCACAGTCGATAGTCATGAGAGCACTTTGGGATACGAAATTTTGAGTGAACCTCACGTAGAAGCTGCTGACCAATGGGAAAAAATTGGAAGCTTTAACTCATTTATGACTGACGAACTACGTTCGGTGACTCAGAAAATTATTGTTTATAGTATGAATGTCCCTGTCGATCTAAACGGACCCATACAATTAACAGCAGAAAACCTTGCCGAGATGGCTCCTGCAAATAAGGAAAATATATGGTTTAAAATAAGCGTCTATGGAATTCCAGACAGAGATCAATACCAACAAGAGAGATTTGACCTTTTCTTACAAACTCGTGAATTAACCGGTATTCCACTTTATATCGGTGAATGGAACAATGTCGTAAGAACTCAAGTCAATGGCGTATTTCAGCTAGATCCTCAAAAGAGCGGTCTAAACCAGCAAATTGCAGATACTATGCTTGAAGCATTTAAAAATGAAAATATAACTGCCTCGGCTTTCTGGAAATGGGATTACCAAGATGCAGATACTGCTAGCTTCAACTTACTTTCACATCAGAATGGAACAATGACACCAACTGAATACTACACATTTCTCAAGACTTCAGTAGCCAATGTTTATGGTGATTTATCCACTTCTACATCTGGCTCATCTTCAGAAACTACTTCTGACACAACATCTGATGCAACTTCGGAAGAAACTTCTGAAGCCACGTCCGAAACTAACTCTACTGAAGAGAATTAGTCTCGTACCAACTCTCTATCAGAGTTATTGGGCTCAGAGCCCACTAGAGATACAAATACGTCATCCAGAGTGATAGGAGTTACTTTAAAGAATAAATTTTTCTTTATTGCAATAGCTGATAATTCCTGAATATTGGATTCAAACGTGAATAGTTTTATGGTTTCCATTCCTCCATCAACTACTGTCCCATAAGATTTTAACACATCACTTTCAACACCAGATTTCGAGATCTCTATTTTGATATTTTCTTTAATATTCTTTCTAATGTCTGAAATAGTCCCTTGTGAGATAACGATTCCCTTGTCTATGATGACTATATCATCAGACAATACTTCTGCTTCATCCATGTAGTGTGTTGTAAGCAGAATTGTAGTTCCATTTTCTTTTTTTTCCTTGATGGCTTTCCAGATTTGACGTCTGGAGACGGGATCAAGTCCTATTGTTGGCTCGTCTAGAAAAAGTAACTTTGAGTCCGTGGCCATCGCCATGGCCACCAGTACCTTTTGCTTCATGCCTCCGGACAGGTACATGGCCAGTCTATTTCTGACATCATATAATTCAAATTCTCTAAGAATTTTCTCGGCTCTTGTGTATGACTCCTGTTTGTTAACGCCCCTGATTCTTAGCCAGTAATAAACATGATCCCATGGAGTAAGAGCCCGCAGTGGTCTTCCTTCTTGAGGTACTATGGATATATTATTTCGTATTTTTTCTGTATCTTTAATTAGATCATTTTCAAATATTTTTACAGTTCCGGAGCTTGGTAATAATTGCGTTGCACAAATTCTTACGAATGTAGTTTTTCCCGCGCCATTTCTGCCTAGAAGAGTGAATATTCTCCCTGGTTCAATATTTAACGAGATATTATTAATTGCGTAGCTTGATGATCCCTTGTATTTTTTAGTAACATCAACAGCCTCTATTGCTTTCATAATCACACATTTTCAGTTTTTAAAATCATATAATCGATATCTTAAAAAGGATATTATTGAGAAGAGGTAGTATAGAAACTGAAACTGGGGAAAAACAAATAGTCCCACTTACTCCACATTTATAGATACTCCATGATCCCTTGAATCTTTTAATTTGAATGTTGCTTCTAGAATTCCATTTTTGTATGTTGATTTGCCAGTGGACGGATCAATTTGATCGGGCAGCTCAATTTTTTTACTATACTTTCTCTCTCCTGTAATTGATTCTATAGTCAGAGAATTTTCATTGGCAGTTATCCTTAAATCACTCTTGCTCACACCAGGCATTTCTGCAATTATTTTCAATTTGTCAACATCCCTGATAATGTCGACTACCGGCTCCCTCTGATCACTAACTGAAAATCTCCCAGTTAAGGAGCTTGGGAATGTATTCAAGTTTCCAAATTTTCTGACGACCGGTTTCCCATCCTCTCCTATTTTGAATGAATATCCATAAACGATAGGGCCCATTTCGCGTACGGTTGAACCGTCATCAAGTTTGCGTTCTCTTATGAGATTCTTTGGAACATTTTGATCCATGCTTTTGACAGCTTCCTGCATCAACTTTTCCATTTCCTTCATCATTGAATCTACATCAGGAAACCACGAATTTGTTCTCCTTCGTCCGAACCACTCATCAAATGGAGTCGACATATGTACTATCTTGTGTTGTTTAAATATAAATATTACAGACCTTACGATTTGATGTTTTTTGTATTATCCAATTCTTCAATTAGCCATTTTTGTCTATCACTGAGTTTGGTAGGCACTTCGAGACTTATTTTTATGATTTGATCTCCCTTAGAACGTTGACCATGTACAGGAATTCCTTTCCCCCTTAGTCTAAAAATTGAATCAACTTGTGTTCCCGCAGGTATTTTCAACTTCTCACTTCCATATAATGTAGGCAATACTATTTCTGTACCTAGTACCAGCTCTGTATATTTCAGCTTGAGATGATAAAGTAAATCTCCGTTTTCAAGTCTTTGAAAAATTTGATGAGGCTTGATGTGAATTCGAATAAATAAATCTCCTGGAACTTCATTTCCATCTGAAATTCCCCTACCACTTAACTGAAGTGTCATCCCATCATCAATTCCCGGTGGTACTTCGATCTGTATTTTTTTTCTGGTCGCAACTTTGCCATGTGCCCCACAATTTTTACACGGTTTTTCTATAATCTCTCCTACGCCTCTACAAGTTCTACAAGTTTCAACCGTAACGAAAGTTGAAAATCTGTTTTCATTAAATACTCTCTTTGTTTGTCCAAGTCCGTTACAAGATGTACATTTCTTACGTTTCGTACCAGGATAACATCCAGTTCCGTTACACGCAGAGCACTTTTCCAAAGCTGGAACTTCAATGGTTTCGTTCTTTCCGCTTACTACCTCTTCTAAAGTAAGCGACAAGTCAATTACAGTATCCTCCCCTCTGTTATTCCTTCCAAAGTTAAATCCAAATCCAAATGGGTCGCTTCTATTTCTGCCTGAAAAGCCGCCCCCGAATAATTGCTCAAAAATATCTTTTATTCCGCCAAATCCGATGTCCCTGAAGATTTCATCAAAGTTTGATTCTGATCCCCTAAAGACTTCCTCAGATCCTACATGGCCATATTTGTCATATTTTTTTCTTTTTTCATCATCAGATAGCACTGCATACGCCTCTGAAATTTCCTTAAATTTTTCTTCTGCACCTGCATTCTTGTTTCTATCGGGATGAAATTGAAGAGCTAATTTCCTATATTTGTTTTTGATATCTTCTTTAGTAGCATTTTTATCAACATTCAAAACTTCGTAATAATCACGCTTTGTACTCATTTGAAGAAACCATTAATTAGAAATGACAGGAAAGATTCAGGTTTGACATTCAGCTTCATTTCTAAGCCTGTGTATCGGGCTGATTTGCATTGTCTGTTGGTTGATTTGCATTGTCTGTTGGTTGATTTGCATTGTCTGTTGGTTGATTTGCATTGTCTGTTGGTTGATTTGCATTTTCAGAATTTTGAGACGAGGTTGCTTGTTGCGATGCAGCGGAACCAGCCGATTTATATGCTTCGGTACTTATTTCGCCTAGGATATTTTTTAGAGATTCAATCTTCTTCTTTATATCTTCAATATTGTTTGACGCCATGGCTTCCCTTAATTCCTTAACAGCGTTATTCACTTTTTCCACTTGTTCGGGTTTTATTTTATCCTTCAAATCCTGCTGGGTCAGTTTTTCTGCAGTATATGTTAAATTGTCTGCTTCATTTTTCACTTCCGCTTCTTCCTTCTTCTTTTTATCCTGTTCGGCAAATTGTTCTGATTCCTTCTTTAGTCTTTCAATATCGTCCTTGGAAAGTTTTGTATTTGCAGAAATCGTTATTTTGGATTCCTTCGAAGTGGCAAGGTCTTTTGCAGTGACATTTAGAATACCATTTGCGTCAATATCAAAAGTAACCTCCACTTGCGGAATTCCTCTTGGCGCTGGCGGTATTCCTGACAAGTTGAACATTCCCAAAGAAACACAATCGGCTGCCATCGATCTTTCACCCTGAACTACGTGTACCGTTACTGCGTTTTGATAGTCTGCGGCAGTAGTAAAGACTTTACTTTTCTTTGTAGGTATAGTCGTATTTCTTTCAATAAGTGGTTCCTTTAATCCCCCGAGTACTTCCACCCCTAATGTTAGCGGAGTAACATCAACTAACAGTATATCTGTAGTAACATCACCCGCAATGATTGCCCCTTGAACGGCCGCACCCATAGCTACGGCTTCCATTGGATCTATGCCTCTTTCGGGCTCCTTTGACATTACACCTGAGATGAATTGTCGAACAATCGGCATACGGGTCGGTCCTCCAATCAAAATAATTTTTTCTATCTCGGTGGGTTTGAGCTTTGCATCCTCAATTGCTTGCAACATGGGAGTTTTACATCTTTCAATTATTGGTCTCAACAATTCCTCTAGCTTTGATCTCGATAATGTCAAGACCAAGTTTTTTGGACCCGATGAGGAATCATAAGATAAGAATGGTAAATTTATTTCAGTGCTCATTACATTAGACAATTCAATTTTTGCCTTTTCAGCTGCTTCCTTAATTCTCATCATAGCGGCCTTATCATTACGAATATCAATGGAAGTTTGGTTCTTAAATTCTTGAATAATGAACTCCACCACTGCATTATCCATATCGGTACCTCCTAGTTGAGTATCTCCAGAAGTACTCTTTACCTGAAATACGCCACCGCCCATTTCCATAATTGTAACATCCAAAGTTCCTCCACCGAGATCGAAGACCATTATTTTCAAATCCTTGTTTACCTTATCTAGTCCATAGGCTAGTGAAGCAGCTGTAGGTTCATTAATAATTCTAACAACTTCCAGGCCTGCGATTTCTCCTGCATCCTTTGTTGCCTGTCGTTGATTATCATTAAAATATGCCGGTACCGTTATCACCGCCTTGTCTACTGTTTCACCAATGTAGGCTTCAGAATCTCTCTTTATTTTTTGCAAAATAAATGACGAAATCTGTTGTGGCGTATACTCCTTGTCATAAACTTTAAATTTGAAATCAGTGCCCATCTTGCGTTTTGCAGCTATAACTGTCCCTTCGGGATTTGTTACCATCTGCCTTCTTGCAGGCTCGCCAACAAGCAATTGACTGTCTTTCGTGAAGGCTACATATGACGGAAAGGCTTTTCCACCAACAGATGTTCCTTCTGCAGCTTGGATTATTGTAGGCTTTCCACCGATCATTACAGATGCTGCAGAATTACTTGTTCCAAGGTCTATCCCAATAATTTTACCCATAATCTCTATTCACTACTCCTTATCTCTTTCATTGATATCTTTATTTGTAACTGTCCTTTTAGATAAAATGACTGAAGAAGGCCTTAAAACTTTATTGCTTAGCAAATATCCCTTTCTTACTACCTCTACTATCGTATTATCGGGTGCCAAATCATTTGTTACAAATCCAATAGCATCATGCACATTTGGGTCAAATGGTGTGTTCATGGCCTCTATCTCTACCACACCCTCATCCTTCATAAAACCTTCAAAATTGGTCATTATTCCTTGTATTCCACCAACCACGGTTGAATCATATTGGCCATTTTTTAGCGTTTCTAGTGCCAATACACAATCATCATAAATCTTTAAAATTTTTATGAAGAGATGACCTCTATTTTCTTCAATCTTTGATTCCACCTGTTTCTGCATTTGTTTCCGATAATTGTCAAAATCCGCCATAAGGTACCTAAGTTTTGACAAATTCTTTTCTGATAATTCTCTCTCCTTTTCGAGTTCACCATTCAAAAATTCTATTTCTCTCCTCAATTGTCCAATGTCAGTCTCTTCGGAATTCTCTTCTTTCTCATTTCCATTATCATCAGTGTCGTTGTCCAACACTCCACCGTCAGTCTCTTCGGAATTCTCTTCTTCACCGTCATTTACTTTTTCGGCCAAGATCGCAAATGTTTTGACCTATCTCAGATAATTAGATATCGGAAAGGAATTTACAAATCAAAAAACATAATAAACCAAAACATGGTCACCTGATAACATAAACTAAATTGGAAGACGAAGAATTAAGGCTCATTAATGAAAAAAGAATGAAAAAGCTACAACAGATAGTTAATGAAAAGGAACTTTTAAAAAATATCAAAGAACCCCTCAATCTTGACGACTCAAATTTTACTCCGACAATCAACAAGTATCCGCTACTTTTGGTTGATTTTTGGGCTCCCTGGTGTGGACCTTGCAGGATGATGTCTCCGATAATTGATCAGGTTGGTAAGGAGTACATTGGCAAATTAGTTGTAGGTAAAGTAAACGTTGATGAAAATCCACATATTTCAGGACAGTTTGGGATATCCAGCATTCCAACGTTGATATTATTCAAGAGGGGTCAAGCTGTTAACAATATCATTGGTTCAGTATCCAAAGGCAGGATAGATGAAATGGTAAGAATGCATCTCGAGTAGATAATTTTTTAAAGCGTTATTTCACTGTTGTTTCGATTTTTAGTAACTAAAATAGAGATAAATAGTTTCAGGTTTAAGAATATTTAGTTTGGTAACAATTATCAAAATATAACTTTTAATTATATCGACTCTAAATATCATATGTCAATATTGAATAACTGTGGTGCATAAATCGATCCTTCTCTAACTCTCTTTACTTTTGCTACAGACAGGTAATGTGGCCATATTGTAATCATAATGGAGCCTTGAGGAACTCCTTCGGGAGATTCAATGATCACAATATCATTTGGATTAACACCGTGTTCATTTAATACAACTTTGCTTCTTTCCACTAGTTCTGAAGACATACCACTACTGTAAAGGTAAACTTTATCAACATAATCAATCTTAGAATCCATTTCGATCTATAGAGTTGCTAATGCATTAAATTCTTATCTGAATATTTTTTGATCTAGAGTTCGTCGATGTGGAATTTGGATCTGCAACCAATGCATTCATAAATTTCGTTTCCAACGGATCCGCTTACATTGAATCTTACAATTGTAGTGCATTTGGGGCATCTACCTTCTACGGTTCTTCTACTCTTATGTGGTCTGGATGTACTTTTTCTTCTTCCCATGATCCATTTTGGATAGTAATTAACTGGTTTATAAATTACATTGAATTCCGTGAAAAATCTTGACACAAATTATTCAGGCGAGTGTAGCCTTGATTCTAGTCAATCTCATACTGTGGACAGAATGTTAGGGGGGTTAATTTTTTATTATGATTAATACTTTAACAGAGCTAGGGAATTAGCAAAAGAACTTTTGCAGACTAGATTTCAAAGTAAGCTCGTAATAGTTCGCACAGCGAATGAGTTAAATGTTACAAATAAGTCATTAAATTAGCTGTGAATGTTATCTGACTATATCGAAGTTTCAAAGCCAAGAATAGTGGTGGTACTGGTTGTTACAGCAATCACAAGCTCTTTGGCAGCAACTAGATTTGATTCAACTCCCCTAACATCGTGGGACATTTCACTATTCCATCTACTGTTTATTGGAATATGTGGTTGTTTAGCATCAATGGGCTCAAGCGCTTTGAATCACTATTTTGATAGGGATATTGATAAAATCATGTCTAGGACAATAAAAAGACCAATCCCGGCGGGAAGATTGGAACCTAAGAACGTACTCATTTACGGTATCGTACTCTGTGCAAGCTCTGTTATCATTTCTTTCTTGACTCTGAATTTGATGGCAATGGCCATGATTGCACTGGGGATATTTTTCTATGTATTTATTTACACGTTGTGGCTAAAACGTTCCAATGTGTCTAATATTGTCGTAGGAGGCTTTGCAGGGAGTGCGGCATCAATGGCAGGATGGGCAACTACCACTGGATCGATGGATATCCTAGGATTCCTCATAGGATGGTTGGTATTCTTGTGGACTCCCCCCCATTTTTGGTCTTTTGCTATAAAATCAAGGGAAGAATATGCAAGTGTGAACGTTCCAATGTTGCCTGTTCTTATAGGTAATGAAAAAACAGCAGGATATATTTTTGCGAACACTGCAATCCTGTTACCATATTCATTATCTTTGTACATACTCGGTTTGGGAGCATTATACTTTATTACTGCTGCAATTTCAGGTTCGCTTATGCTTATTTACCATTATAAGTTGACAAAGGATCCCACTCCTGACTTTGCATGGAAAGCATACAAGATAACGGCGCCATATTTGGTTGTTATATTTATTTCACTTGCATTTGATTCTCTTTACTATTATCGATTTTAACAATACTTTAGTGCAAGTTAATAAATTCTTCATAAACATAAAAAGAGTAAATTAACTACTGATTCTATTTCATACTGACTGATTGTCTACTAACATTTATTACTTCTATTTCACCCACTGCCTCTACCTTTCTTATTGATTCTTCTAATAATTCCATTTGACCCTCGGAATCATCTAGGGTAAAATCTGCCAAAAGGGAATACAGTCCAAAAGCAATTGGTTCTTTTTTATGTGCTAATAATTTGAACCGTTCTGGAAGCGTTTCTTTCAGAATATTAGGGATCGAATCTATATCTGCATCTGATTCGGAAGGAAGCATCTTGATTCTCGCGACTAATTTGCTCATTATTATGGACCTTCAAACCCACATCCAATGCATTTGTATGACCTTGCAAACTGTCTGCAACTTTGGCATCTCCAAATTAATACATATCCACAATTAGGACAGTAGTATTTCACACATTCGTCGTTTGCGATTATTGGTCGACTGCAAGAAGTACAAACTGGTAATTGTAATGATTTTGACACAAAGAGCACAAACATTATTCCGAATTTATATCTTGCTTGAATGATTTGGGCAAAAGGCTCATGAATAATCCAGAAGTTTAACTGGCAGGTCACAACTATGTGTATCTAAACATCCTTATTGGTACTGAAAACTCGCCGAAATTCATTACCTATCAATATTTTGGTCAAGTTAGTAGCTATCTTTGATTTAAGAAAAAGATCAAGCGCGCTAGAATGAAAATCAAAATCCGAAAAATTAGAAACCTGGCTAATTGCCACTTTTGATATTGACGAAAATATTAAATCAATGGACTTGTTATCCAATCTTTCCAATACCCTCCTTGCAAGCAACATGGAGTTGAATTCCTTCCAAAACATGGATTTCCATTTTTTTTCATAATCATACAGGAATCCATTATCGTTGGTCTCTATTGCCTTTGAAATTGCTTTACCTGCCAAGATACCCGCCATTCCACAACTAAAAATACCTCCGGCCGTAGTTGGTTTAGTCTGTCCAGCGGCATCACCAACCACAAGAACTCTTTCTTTGATGAAAGGCGGTCTTGGACCTCCAATCCAAATAGGCGCAAAGATTTTCCTGATAATCGAATATTTTTCTCCTCTGGAGATTATGAAATCATTCAGCGCAACTAACGTGTTAATACCCTTTCCTGCGACTCCTATCTTGCCTTTCCCTTCACCAGTAGGAATTATCCAGACAAAAAATCCAGGGTATTTTTCAGCGTCAAATAGTATTTCCACTGTTTTACCGTCAATCCAGTTTGCATAGATTTCGAACTGAGCAGAGGCTAGAATTCCACTACTAGTAGCATCTTTCAAAGAGCTTAGCCCTTTTGCATCAACAAAATATTTGCATTCAATTTCTCCGTCCGAAGTCTTTACAACATAGGTGGATTGATTCTTGTAGATACTCTTAAACGAGCATCTAGTTCGAATTTCAGCGCCTGCGCTTTGTGCCTGCTTCGCAAACTGTTTATCCAGACCCCTACGATCTACTACTATGACGTTTTGTTTTTCAGCAGGTAATTCAAAACTGGAAGACCTCGAACTAATCTTAGCCTTATAGACGGCATTTTGAAAATTATTAGAGTCAACTATGAGACCTAACTTCTGCAGACCACTAAGACTTACCATCCCCCCACAATGTTCCGGTGTGCCAATTTCGTGATCCTCTTCGATAACTATCGTGGATGGTCCGTTTGAAGAGCATTCTCTCGCGGTTGCAAGACCTGCTACGCTCCCACCCGCAATTAATACATCGCAGTATTCCATACCCTATAAGGAAACAATTATTTCATCATTTTATTAACTAACCTGTAGTGGAATTCAAACAAGTCATCGTTGTTCGAAAAGATCTCCGAATGGGTACTGGAAAAATAGCATCTCAGGTTGGACATGCAGCTGTCTTGGGAGTTGAAAGGTCCAGAAAATCTAATAAATTGTGGTTAGAAAGTTGGTTTTACGAAGGACAACCGAAAATAGTCGTTAAAGTAAACAGCCTCGAAGAACTAATGGAGATACAGCGGGACGCTGAAGATC
>JAICQW010000104.1 GCA_025937665.1 Nitrososphaeraceae archaeon
AAAATCTCCATATCCACATCCTACATCCAAATACTTTGGTTTCGGAGAAATTGATTTAGCTATTGCAGCGACTCGCAATACGTCAACTTTTCTATAACCAAAGTATGTACCGCAAATATAAGGAAAAATGAAACGTTCATGAAATGAAAACTTGCAATTTTTCCTAAATTCATGGTATTTTGAGTATGCTCCACGAAGTTCTTCAATTTGAAATGGCATACATTAATAGATTACAAATTTCACTCAAATTTAACCTATTATTTTGATTTTTGGGTAAGGACATGTTTTGACCTTTTTGTTTTAGTTTAATATTTACGATAAAATTGTCCAAAAGGCTTATAAAGTTCTACTCTGACTTTTCATTATGGCTCGTAAGTTTGAAGAATGGTGGAATTCTGTTCCCGCTGATTTAAAGACAAAAGCTCGAAAAGGTGATGAAGGAAACAAACCTTTGTTAAACCAGGTTAACTATGTTTTACTTCATCTTCATCTAGCAGGCAAACATGACGCAAAACCAAGTCATGATGAATTGAAGGACTGGCTTCACAGCGGTCAAGTTGACGTATTAAGAATGAACAAATAGTCAACTCTCCAATTTCTTTTTTATTATTTTTTATTTTTTATATAACAGTGTTTTGAACTAAGCATAGTGTTTAAATAGTTTCAAACATATGCTCCTTTAGTGATTTAGTAGATTGCCTATTGCAATACTTCCAGATGTTGATGAACAAAGATGTATCGGCTGTGCTCTATGTGTCGAAATTTGTACTGCTCTTGGTCCAGATGTATTGAGGGTAAAACCAGTTGAGGGATGGAAGAGAGGTAAAGCTTTTGTGTTCTATCCTGAAAGATGCATTTCAGATGGTGCATGTGTAGGCGTTTGTCCAACTCATGCTATATTCTGGATGAGACCAATGGAATACACAGCAGGACAACCAGTTCCTTTACACAAGAACGGTGTATTCGACAAGGGTTGGGAAGAAGGCTAAAAAATTTTCACATACTTCCATTTTTTAATTTTATTTTTGCAATTGATATTTTCATTACTATTAGAAGTTATTACAGACCAACTAAACTATCTTAAGATATGTAATGCTCATTGATTATCGGCTCCAACGAAAGCTTTAACTAAATAATCAGTCGTTAGTCTAAGCTTTTTTGAAATTACAAAATCGCCTACTTGAAAATTCAATCCCTAACTAAAAATTTGTTGTAATCCGCAACTTTGAAAGCTTTCTCATAATTTAATATTTGATCACTAAAACTTAACGTATAACCAATTTCATCAATGCCTTCCAAAAGTATTTTCTTCCTGGTCAGATCTATATCAAAATCGATTATTTTTTCAGAGATGGAAATTGTTTGGTTGGCTAGACTAATATCCACCACTGCATCATCATTTTTTTCTGAGTCAAAAAGGTAGTCTATTTCATCCTGACTCAGGTGAATCGGCAGTAATCCTTTCTTAAAACAATTGTTGTAAAATATATCTGCAAAAGAGGAAGCAATTACAACCCTAATTCCATAGTCGTATAATGCCCAAACTGCATGTTCTCTAGAACTACCACACCCAAAATTATCTCTTGTCAATAACACCTGTCTTTGTCTATATTTTGGCTCATTGAGGACAAAGTCCTTCTTTGGATTTCCGGCCCGATCAAAACGCCAGTCGTAAAAAAGAAAACCGCCATATCCAGTTTTTTGAATTAGTTTGAGAAATTGTTTTGGTATAATCTGATCCGTATCTACATTTGTCATGTCAAATGGAATTAATCTGCTTTTAATATCTTGAAAAGGCTCCAATTATATCAGCGCTCTAGAACCAATCCCTCACATCAACAAAATGACCTTCTATAGCACATGCTGCAGCCATTATTGGACTTACTAGGTGAGTTCTCCCGCCAGAACCCTGTCTACCTTCAAAATTTCTATTAGATGTACTTGCACAACGCTCTCTTGGTAATAGTATATCCGGATTCATTCCAAGACACATACTACATCCGGATTCTCTCCATTCAAAACCCGCATCCTTAAAAGTCTGGTCCAAACCAATTTCCTCTGCTTGTAATTTGACTTTTTGAGATCCTGGAACTACCATTGCCCTTACATTTGTCGATACTTTCCTCCCCTTAATGACAAGTGAGGCTTCCATAAGATCTTCTAATCGTGAATTTGTACATGAACCTATGAATACTCTATCTACACGAACATCAGTCATTGGTGTACCTGGTTCCAAATCCATGTATTCTAGAGCCCTGATAGCTAATTTCCTCTTATTTTCATCACTTTTTGCAAATTGTTCAGGTGAAGGTACGGAATCGGTTATGTCGACTACCATTGATGGGTTTGTTCCCCAACTAATCTGGGGGGCAAGCTCGTCGACGTTGATGGTTTCGACTCTATCAAATTTTACATTTTCATCGCTCTTCAAATTGCTTTTCCAAAATTCTATCAGTCTATCAAGTTCTGAATCAGTGGGCGCGTATCTTCTTCCACGCAAGTAGTTAAATGTAGTTTCATCAGGGGCAATCAAACCTGCTCTCGCTCCACCTTCAATAGACATATTACATATGGTCATTCGCTGTTCCATTGATAATCCAGAAATGGCGACTCCTCGATATTCCATAACCATTCCATTTCCTCCATCAGTTCCTATCTTACGAATAATATTGAGTATGATGTCCTTAGAAGTGATAGCATGTCTTTTTCTTAAATTTCCTTCAATATTGATTAGAAATGATTTTGGTTTATACATCCATAAACACTGAGTAGCTAGAACATGTTCAACTTCACTCGTTCCTATTCCAAAAGCAAGGGCACCAAATGCACCATGTGTGGACGTGTGACTATCGCCGCAAACTATAGTGGTGCCAGGCAATGTGAATCCAAGCTCTGGTCCAATGACATGGACTATCCCCTGGTCCGGGCTTGCTATGTCATAGATAGTTATCCCAAATTCCTTGCAGTTTCTACTTAGCGTTTCAAGTTGAGTCTTTGACACCTCATCAACTATAGGAAGGGATCTACTTTCGGTCGAAACATTATGGTCCGTAGTTGCTATTGTTAAATTGGGGCGCCTAACTTTCCTGCCACTCTGCTTTAAACTTGCAAACGCTTGGGGAGAGGTAACCTCATGTATCAAATGTCTGTCAATATATATCAAAGAAGGGCCGCTAGGATAATCAGCATTTTCATTCTGACCGGTGTCTTTAATTAAATGACTATCCCAGATTTTGTCAAAGAGGGTTTTTTGCATTATCGTGTACTGTTAGTTAAATCGGAATATAATCATATTACTATGACGGTCAAGCATACTTTGAAAGCTATTGCGTACGGTGACAATGCTTAAATTTAGTATTCATAGAAATTAATTTCAATGTTTCCGCATGACAATAAGAACTTCGACAAGAACCACGAAGAGTACGTTATGAATCATATAAAGAAAGGGACTACTACATGTGCATTAACATGTAAAGATGGAGTTGTTTTGGCTGCAGATACAAGAGCTAGCGCCGGTTACTTTATTGTTGATAGAAATGTTATGAAGATCCAAAGGATAGATGAGCATTTGGGCATGACAATTGCTGGAGGTGTAGCCGATGCTCAAAATTTAGTTGATCTTTTACGCTATAACGCAAATCTGTATAGGTTGTCAAATAAAGAAAGATTAATCCCTGTAAAATCAGCTGCAAGACTTTGTTCCAATGTTCTGTTCAATCAAAGATACTATCCTTATTACGTACAGCTCATTATGGCCGGATTTGACAAAAGTGACGGTGGCTCACAAATATACAATATTGATCTATTTGGATCCATAACCAGTGAAAAGTTTATTTCAACGGGTAGCGGTTCACCGGTTGCTTATGGTTACCTGGAATCAGAATATAAAAAAGATCTCAGTGTAAATGATGCATATAAAATAGCTATACAGGCTATTGCAGCTGCTATAAGAAGGAATTCTGGAACTGGTGATAACATAAATGCTGTCATTATAGATAAAGATGGATATAGAGAGTTATCCAAGGAAGTAAAGGACGCAGTACATGCGGTCTACTAGTATCAAATTTACTTCTCATCAAATCAACCGAGCACCTCATTGTTGAATGAATGTGTATTTAGATGATTTTCCAGAAGAATTGGTTCAAACTAGACTTCACCATTGCCAATAATTGATAAATTGATTAATACACAAGATAGGAAGTATCAAAAAATCAAAACAGAAGTTAAAAGGTTCATTCAAAAAAACAAAAATGAAAAAATAGATCATTCAACCATTTTGAATAACTTGAACATAGACTACGATACCCTAATGTGGATACTGAGTGAATTAAGGAGAACGGGTAATCTCAAAACTACTTGAGATGTTCTAATAATGTCTTTTGAGATTCTTGATCAACATCTTCATATGTATTATCTAATATTTTTCGTATTCTTTGAGCACGTGCTGTACCAAATCCTGGAATTTTAGCCAATTCAGCAGCTGATGCATTTAATGCCCTTTTTGGAGTGTTAAATTCCCTTAACATTTTTACAGCAAACATACCGCCGACTCCGGGCAACGAAGAAAGGACAGAGAGTTGCTGTATTTGTTCAGAGGTTTGTTTTCTAATTTTTCGTAAAAGTGGTCCATATGAATATTTTCTAGATAATTTATTGGCGATTGCAATCAGAAAGTTTGTGGTATGTTCTATATTTGGTGTATGAACTAGAGGTATCTTAAAATCCAAAACTACTGTGATAAGTGAATCATAAACTAGCTGAATTTTTTGATCATAGCTTCGAAAAGATCTTGTAGATTCAGTTTTCAGATCCTCCATTATGTTCCCCTCTACAATTAATAACGGTGATGAAAAATGTTTTACGAGTTGTGAACATTGAATGAATAGCCTTCCATCATAAAAGGAACTTAATAAATCGGATACAGTTTTTCTTTCTATAGCGACATTGTTAAAAACAATATAGTCACCGACCTTCAAAGTAGCAAAATCTACAAATACTCCTGACTGTTTGAGCAATTCTGGAATGCCACTGTTTTTTTCTCGTTTATCAACTACTATCCTCAAATTACATCAACAATGAATATTGTACCAAAGTTTTAAAAATATTGATCTGTTATTGAGAGCCTCTAGTGGGACTCGAACCCACGACCTAAGGTTTACGAAACCTTCGCTCTACCAGCTGAGCTATAGAGGCGTGCATTATGGATACATTTGCAATCATACAACCAATTTAACTATTTTCTGATTCGATTACATATTTACTACAAGTGACTATCGAATTCTATCGCAACTTGGATATAAAACAACATTAAATAGTTGAAAATTCAAGTTTTTCTAAAGTGAAAATTTCAATCTCTGGTATAAGAGGCATTTATGGTCAAGACCTAACTTTAAATACCATAATTAATTTTTCCAGATTATTCGCTTGCTTTATTATTAATAATTCAGCTATTACTGACAAGAAATGTTTGGTTGCAAGAGATACTAGACCTTCTAGTGATATAATTCATCGTACAGTCTCAGCAGCTATTATGGAACAAGGGATAGATGTAATTGATTTAGGCATAGCTCCAACGCCTTTTGCATTTCGTGAATCAACTAGATATGGTAACGCTATGATAGTAACAGCTTCCCATAATCCTTTGGAATGGAACGGTCTAAAATTTGTAATCAACGGGAGAGGAATATTTGAGGACGAACTTGAGTCAATTCAACAACAAGATACTTTTTCCAGCACAGAATTTGGAAAGTCGTTTCATATCAACTCAAGATACATATTCGATATGCTTGAGTTAATGATAAATAATGGCTATCTTGATGATAGTAGAAAAAATACCAATACAATTGGTATAGATCCCGGCGGTGGAGCTATATCCCCATTCATTCCACAACTTTACAATTCATTGAATCAGAAATTCTTCACAGTTAATGATATTTCAGGCATTTCGTTAAGATCACCCGATCCAACCACTGATGATCTCCTTGAACTGAGGAAACTTGTTTTATCCAATAAACTAGATTTAGGGTTTGCATTTGACATGGATGCAGACAGGCTTGTAGTTGTAGATAAAAAAGGGAATAAACTTTCAACTGATCTTACACTTCTATTATGCATTGCAAGTACAATACAGCACGGTGCCAAAAAATTTGTAGTTAGCATAGAT
>JAICQW010000281.1 GCA_025937665.1 Nitrososphaeraceae archaeon
ATCACCTACCTCAACTGCAGATGAATTTCCAAGTCTCAATGGGTAAAGCTGTCCTGATACATTTTGTGCTATATCAATTACAGCTATATCATTGAAAGGATCACTACCAATGACAGATGCCACGTATCTATTACCATCAATAAAAGTAACATCCACATTCTTAGAATCCCTTACTACATGATGATTAGTAATAATTCGTCCTTGCTTATCAAATACAAATCCAGATCCTAAACTGGTAACATTTTCATCTCCAGGAGGATCATTAGAAGTAGGCTGATTTTCACGAGTTATTTGCACCACTGATCCTTGTACATCTTTAAAGATTTCGCTGATTGAAACAAGGTTGGAATCTTTTTCATCTTCTGTTTGTGCGAAAATTTCAAATTTTTCCACATGGAAAATTACACCTGAGAATACTAAGATACTTGCCAGCGTAAGAATAAGGGCAGGTTTTTTCATATCAAAAATCCATTGGAGTAATCATATAGACTTTTCTATTCAATCACTTCCAATAAGTTTCAAGGTATTACACTTGCTCTAAAAATAAGGAAAGGATCTTGACTGGTTTAATCTTTATATACCATTACATTGCGTCAGTTTCCAGAGTGATGTCTCGATAATGGGACTATTATCTCATATCGTTCTGTTGGTACTTCTCATTTAGCTTGATTTTGAGTTCATCCAGTTGATCAGAGGCCCACTTGACAAAACCATCAGTCATTTCCTGGGGTATTTTTCTCTTTTCAGCCAGTGCTAAATACCCTTCAAAAATTTTCGCATAGATAGTATTACATACCATCATGTTTGATAATGCGTCAGAAACAAAGTCATCACTCTTGCTATCGAGAAAATTCTTTCTAAAGAGATCTAAAAGGCTTCGAGTACGCCTATCTATCTCACCTTGATCCATTCTGTTCGTTATTGTGGATTTACTCATAACCTAATATAGTTATCTTGACAATCCATTATTAAAATATTGATACATTAAATTTCCAATGAAATTAATCATGACAATTAGGAATGCTTGACGATGCTTGACGATGACGATTGACAAAAGGTCTTTAATACAAATTATAATATCACAGTTTGTATTGGTTAATAGGATTGTTTCCTTTCTACCAAGTGCAACAGAGATATTATATTTGTTGGGATGCCAGCATTTGCTATACGGTGTTACTCATCAATGTAATTTTCCTTTTGAAGCTAAGAGCAAACCTCAGGTAATAAATTCAGTTTTTGATTCAGAATCAATGACTAGTCTACAGATAGAACAAAAAATTCAAGAACTTTCAAAATTACAAAACGAATATTTCATAATAAACTTCGGCCTGTTAAAGAAAATACAGCCAGATCTTATCATTTCTCAGGGAATCTGTAACGTATGTTCACCGCACAACAGAGAAATGGAAAAGGTAATTCAGTTCTTAGGTTATACGCCAGATACCCTCGTGCTAGATCCACATACAGTTCAAGATGTGATTCAAAATATTGTCGATGTGGCCCAAAGTGTTGGGAAAGTGGATGAAGGACTGACGATTAAAACTTCGCTGTTGACTAGAATTGAACATGTAGCAAGTGCAAATGAGGATAAAAATTCAAAGGTGATTTGCCTCGAATGGTTTGATCCGTTTTACATATGCGGCCACTGGGTTCCGCAAATGGTTGAAATTGCAGGAGGTATTAATGGAATCAGTAAGACTGGAGATCGATCTCGTAAGATAGAGTTTTCCCAAATATCTCAGATCGATCCCGACATATTGATTCTCTTACCATGCGGCTTTACCCTGGACAGAGTACTTAGTGAATATGTTTCTCTAAAACGAAACGAAGATTGGAACTCCCTAAGAGCAGTCCAAAATGATATGGTTTTTGCAGTAGATGCTATGTCTTATTTTAGCAGACCTAGCCCAAGATTGATTACGGGTATAGAGATTCTTGCAAAAATAATCAATCCAGAATTATTTGCCCATCTAGTTGTTCCGGTAAATTCCTATACAAAATTAAGAAAGGCTAGATAAATAATTGAATTGGGATGTAGTTAAGTTAAAGAAACTTCAATGTAAACGTCATCGGGAATTTTTAATCGCATTAATTGTCTTATGGATCTATCATCTGCACCTAAATCTATGACACGCCTGTGAATCCGTAGTTCATATTTATCCCA
>JAICQW010000004.1 GCA_025937665.1 Nitrososphaeraceae archaeon
AACTGCTTCTTGCTGTTCTCCTTCATCTTCAGTGTCTTCTTCATCTTGATCTTGTTGCTGCTCATCATCTTCTCCTCCTGTTGCTCCTGCTCCAGTAGCATTGGTCATGTTAACTGCTTCTTGCTGTTCTCCTTCATCTTCAGTGTCTTCTTCATCTTGATCTTGTTGCTGCTCATCATCTTCTCCTCCTGTTGCTCCTGCTCCAGTAGCATTGGTCATGTTAACTGCTTCGCCTGCTTGTCCTTGATCTTCCTGATCTTCTGACTCTTGCTGATCTTCACTTGGTGTTTCTGTACTCGTTGCATTTGTGGCGTTGTTCACACTTTCATCAAGTAAATCTCCTAGACCAGTAGCATTTGTCATATTGGAAAGGGATTCACCTTCCTCTACAGCTTCTTCAGAAGTCTGATTGGTTGTGGCATCTGAGAAATTCTTAATTTCATCGAGTTCTTCGGCGGTAGAAATGTCTAGAATAGTATCGTTATTACCTTGACCCTCTCCAGAGATTATTTTGTCGAGTATAGCAGGTGGGAGTAAACCTTCACCGGTGCTATTTTTCAAATCTTGATCAACATGTTCTATTATTTTTGTAGAGTTAGCAGGTAATACTTCTAGCAACTCTGTTCTATTTGAAACAGAGAGCGGCTGACTATCAGAATCTGTTGGTGGCATTTCGTCAGGTAAATCGGCACCCTTAATTGCATTAGCTGGGACGGGTGGTGCCTCTCTATCGCCTTCTGGTGGTGGAACAAATGCCGCAGTTTGGTTTTCAAACTCTGGAACTTCTGCGTCCGTTGCGTTTTCTTCGCCCTCTACATCTGTCACATTTTGTTGCTTATTGTCAGATTCTTCACCTTCTGTTTGGGCGAAAATGCTCTGGTATTGACTTGCCGGAACAGTCATTAGAAACGATGCTAATAATAATATACTCGCAAAGCCATATTTCATCAAATTCTTTTCTCGATTCATATTCGATACGACATCAATAAATTATACAATACTAATAAAACTTGCGGATCGCCAAAACATGTACTTTAACTATGATGAGCCTAGTCCATCTGCTAACATAAGTTAATCTTTTGATGTACAGAACGAAGGTTGTAGTAAAATAAAAAATGATGACGTTAGAGTTCTAGTGATCTAGAAGTCTTCGCAATCATCTTCCTTATCGTCACCTTCATCTTCATCATAGTCTAATATTTCGTCATCTCCACTTCCGCAGTCAAAGTCGTCAGCACCGGAACTTCCTCTAAGAATGTCGTCCCCTGATCCTCCTTTAATGTCATCACTTCCTGAGCCACCATGTATATAATCATCTCCTTTACCACCTATGATATCATCACCGTTCTTACCACCCCATAATCTATCATCGCTACTACCTCCTGCAATGTTGTCAGAGCCTGAACCACCTTTTATTCTATCACGATCTTCATTTCCAAATAGGAAATCATCATCGTCATTACCTGCTATCCAATCTCTTCCTTCTTCCCCATAGATTTCGTCTTCCCCATCATTTCCTTCTATCACGTCATTACCTCTCCCACCTGTTATGTCATCATCACCGCTATTACCTTGAATTACATCAGTATTTCTTCCTCCATCTATCTCATCAGCGCCTCTGTTACCTTCGATTACATCATCATCATCTCCACCTAAAATAAAATCTCTGCCATTATTTCCCATTATAAAATCATCATCATCCATTCCGTAAAGATTATCATCACCGGACTTGCCCCAGATTATATCATCGCCATCCAGACCCCAGATATTATCTTCTCCATTTGTTCCAGGCAAAGCGTCATCGCCCGAATCACCTGCTATGTCGTCTGCCCACACACTAGCAATAACTGATGATCCTGCAGAACTCAACATTGCAGCTATTGCGACAAGTATTATACCACTATTAATAATTTTATACATCTCATACCTACAACAGCCATAATACTAATAAAACTTGCGGATCGCCAAAACATGTACTTTAACTATAAGATACCAATTGTTCAACATGTGAAATTAATCAGTTGAGGCTTAACATTTGCCTCGATTGTGTTATTACAAGAAAATCAACATTCTCATCAACTTAGCACAATCAATTCCAAAAGGAATTACGTCAACTATTTCCAAATAGAACATAAAGCGCCGGGAGAGGGATTTGAACCCTCGAGACCTTCACAGGTCACAAGCTGTCAATACACATTTGGTTCCAGGCTTGCGCCCTACCAGGCTAGGCGACCCCGGCTCAGAATCTACTAAATTTTTTCTTTATATTAAGTATTAATTAATACAATACTTGCTCTAGTTCCTCAAAACGCAATTTGTAGGGAACTAGTCCTCACTCAAGAGTTTTCCAGACATCATATCATACTCATTAATGTTGTTATGTCCCATTTTTTCGACATGTTCTTCAACATCAGAACGAAATGAAAATGTAGAGTTACATTCTTTACAAATCCAAATAGACCTTAGATCATAACTTTTCATTGGACGAGTTCAAATATAAAACATCCAATTTAAGCAATCAGGTAAGAAGTTACATATTATTCATTCAATAAAATCTTTCTAAAGTATTAAGTAGTCGAATTTAATGTAAAAAAGACCGAATATCACAATTCTGAGACGATTCATGAAAAGACTATAATACGCATCAATATATCCTCAGTATTAATGAGTACTACTGCCGCCATTTCCATGGATTGTAAGAGCAATAGACATCTCGAATGCACTGACTGCATGTGTAAATGTCATATACCTGGAACCATGGAGAATTTGGTAAAGAAAATTGCTAAACTTGAAAAGGAAACTCCGGGTGTCGGAGAAACACTCTAAGTTTATTTTTTATTCCCTCTTTCCTTTGAATTCTGAGCAAATGACATAAAATTCACTGCTCTTTTGTCTGCTCGCTTTTGGTTTGGATGTTGTTACTTTCATGAATATTTTAGCCGCTTCCTGCTTGACATCAGCTGAGTAACTTCCATCAAAAATTTTGAAAATGGCATTTCCTCCTCGTTTCAAAAGTTTTGATGAAATTTGCAATGCAACTAACGTCAGAGATATTTGTCTTTCGTGATCAAAATGCCATATCCCACTGACTTTTGGGGATAGATCTGATAATACAACATCAAATGAAAATGGAAAATTTTTTCGTATTTTTTCTATTGCATCCGGATCTTCAATGTTTAGTTGCATTGTGGAAACTTCGGTAATAGTTTTAGTGATGTTGATGTCTACACCAACAACGGTTCCAGTTGGACCAGATAGTTTCTTTGCGACTTGCAACCAACCGCCAGGAGCACAACCAATATCTAAAATAGTATCATTTGGTTCTATTACATTATGTTTATTGTTTATCTCTAAAAGCTTGTAGGCAGATCTGCTGCGATACCCTTGATCTTTGGCTAATTTCCTATACTGATCCCTTAAGGCGTTTTCAATCTTCAAATAAAATGAATCACTTTTTCCGTCATTCTAAATGATATCATGACTATCAAATATTTGTCAAACTTCTCTGTGTTATGCAAAGTATTTCTTCATGATATTTTCCATTTTTAACTTAACAACATCTTTGTCATCTAAGACCTCCGGATGTTTTTGATTCAGATGTCTTAGTGCAAATCTCACGTTTTGGCCGCATAATTTACATTTCGCCCTGGCAAACATCTATGATATAGTACCTTTAGCGGTAATAAAAATTGCTAACTTGAATTATTTGAAATATTGAACACTTCACAACCTTAAATGAAACTCATAGTTTGTTATCCTATCCCGATAGGGGGTCTTTTGTGTTCACTGTGTTCCAGTAATTTGTGGTAGTTTAACATATCAGCATTATCAAATGATTTTCCACAAGTTTCACATTTCCACATATTTTGCCTTTCAGCAGTTTTACTTGACTGCTCAGCGGACATGGTATTATTAATGCGGTCATTGCAGATAAGGTTTTCATGGAAAAATTTTGGAATCAGGCTAATGCTGAAAAATGGACCTAAAATTTATCCCAAATCCCAGCAAGACTACAGTTTTAGACGGCATGCTTTTATGATAATTTGCGCCAAATTCGAAAAACAAAAATTTAGGATAAAAAAAACATCTCTGAATGCCAATAACTGATGCTAATAAGAAACAGATAGCCCAACAAAGGAGGTTATTCTATAAAATATGCTTTGACTGCGGCGGTAAAAATCCTATACTTGCCTCAAGGTGCAGAAAATGTCATGGTAAAAACATGAGGCTGAAAAATAGGACTCTCGGCGCCAAGAAATAATCCGTTTTCAGGTTGTAGAATTCTCCGAATTTTTTTAAAAATATATAAATATTATCATGGTGAATTCTAATTATAACCATGCCGATTAGGACAGGAGAAGAGTATGTTCAGAGCTTAAGAGGACGTAAAATGAAAGTTTACCTTTTCGGTGAACTCGTAAAGGAACCAGTAGATCATCCTATGATAAGACCATCAATTAACGCAGTGGCTGAAACATACGATCTTGCTGCCAGAGATCCTGAATTGGCAACCGCGGAATCCTCGCTTACAGGTAATCAAGTAAATAGATTCTTGCATGTTGTAGAAAGTGCTGAGGATCTGGTTAATCAAAATAGAATGCAAAGAAGACTAGGGCAACTTACCGGAACTTGTTTTCAAAGATGTGTCGGAATGGACGCGGTGAATTCCCTCTATTCAACAACATTTGAGATAGATAAAAAATTCGGAACTCCATATCACGATAGATTCAAGAAATTCGTAAAGAAAATGCAAGACGATAATCTTGTCATTGGAGGTGCTATGACCGACGTAAAAGGCGATAGAAGTTTAAGCCCCTCACAACAGGAAGACCCAGATCTTTTTGTACATATCTCAAAAAGGGACCAAAATGGAATTTACATATCTGGTGCAAAGGCACATCAGACTGGATGCATTAATTCACACTGGATTTTAGTAATGCCCACCATGCGATTAAAAGATGAGGATAAGCAGTATGCAATAGTTGGAGCGATTCCCGCAGATGCTGATGGTATTACCTATATTTATGGCAGACAATCCTGCGATACTCGTAGTATGGAGAGTGGTGATTTAGATGCGGGAAATTCTAAATTTTCTGGACAAGAAGCAATGATAATTTTTGACAATGCTTTCATTCCTAATGAATTAATTTTCATGGATGGAGAATTCGAGTTTGCTTCTATGCTTGTTGAGAGATTTACTTGTTATCACAGGCGTAGCTATGTCTGCAAGACTGGCTTGGGTGACGTACTGATAGGTGCAGCCGCTTCAGTAGCAGATTATAATGGAATTTCGAACGCATCTCATATTAAGGATAAACTGGTCGAAATGACACACCTGAATGAAACCATCTTTGGCGCCGGTATAGCATCATCGTATCAGGCTCATAAGACTCTATCTGGGAACTATCAAAATGATGATATGCTTGCAAATGTCTGTAAGCACAATGTAACTAGGTTTCCATACGAAATTGGTAGGCTTGCACAGGACATAGCTGGAGGGTTAATGGTAACAATGCCATCTGAAAAGGATTTCCGCAGTCCTGAAACAGGACCACTTCTTGAAAAATACCTGAAGGGTCGAAAGGGAGTTTCTACTGAAAATAGAATGCGCATCTTGAGATTAATTGAGAATATGACACTTGGTCGAAATGCTGTCGGTTATCTAACCGAATCTATGCATGGAGCAGGTTCGCCTCAGGCTCAACGAATCCAAATTGCCAGGCAAATGCAATTAGGGTACAAGAAAAAATTGGCCAAGGATCTAGCAGGCGTTGACGAGGGTGAGTCCGCTCAAGTAATAAACGAACAGTCTGAATACTTTGACAGAATATTTGGAATAAACACAAACTAGAACTCTATTTCATTCAGTAAACGGAAAAAATTATTAGTTCTATTCTTGTTATGAATGTCTCATTCTATCGGAACGTTAATTATGTAGTAGAATAGGATATGAAAAACAACTATCATGAACGACGCTGAATTTAAAAACCTTGTAAAAATTTGGCCCGATTTTCCTACAAATGGAATTTCGTTCAAGGATGTAAATCCCCTCATAAGATCTTCTGAATCCCTCAATTATCTTCACAAAAGGTTATTTGATATCTGCAAAAATCTTGAAATCACTAAGATTGCAGCAATTGAAGCCCGTGGATTCTTTGTAGGTTCACTGCTTGGACTAAGCCTGAATAAGGGCTTAGTCTTAATTAGAAAAGAAGGAAAATTACCGGGACCAACAATAAAAGAATCATACACCATCGAATATGGAACTCGAGTCATGGAAATTCAAGAAGAAGCAATTTTGAACGGGGAAAAAATTTTGATTGCAGATGACTTGCTTGCAACCGGAGGCACAGCACTGGCAGCAGCATCGCTTGTCGAAAAATTAGGAGCAATAGTAGTTGGGTTTATATTTATAATTAGTCTAAATTACCTAGAGGGTCCGAATAAATTAAAAAATCAAGGTTACAAGGTTAACAGTATTTTGGAGTTTGAATGATTTGAAGGAACATCATGCTGAAGTTGGTATTATAGGTGGTACTGGAATATATGATCCAGAATTACTTACAAATGCAGAATCAATAAAGATTTTTACACCGTATGGGAAGACCTCTGATCTAGTAACTATAGGCCAATACAAGGGTCACTCTGTTGCGTTTATTCCGCGTCATGGTAAGGGACATACGATACCTCCGCACAAGGTAAACAGTAGGGCGAACATTTGGGCTCTCAATTCATTGGGCGTTTCAAGAATCATTGCACCATCAGCTGTTGGGAGTCTTCAAGAAAAGTACAAGCCTGGTGACATTGTATTACCAAATCAATTTGTAGACTTTACTAAAAAAAGAGAGTATACATTTTATGATGAAGGACAGGTATGCCATGTTTCATGTGCTGACCCTTTTTGTAATGATCTGAGTGATATATTTCTAAAAACTAGTAAAGAGTTGAAATACAATGTGCACGAAGGTTCTACTTATATCTGTATAGAAGGTCCGCGTTTTTCAACTAGAGCAGAATCAAAATTTTTTAAAGATGTTTTGCATGGCGACATTATTGGAATGACGCTCGTGCCAGAATGTGTCCTTGCAAGAGAGATGCAAATTTGCTACATCTCAATTGCTACTATCACTGATTATGATGTTTGGTACGAAAATCCAGTTTCGTCGAAGGAAATATTGGAAGTATTAGCCAAAAACGCCGTGAAGATAAAGGAATTGCTTGGCGCGCTCATTGCTGCTATTCCTGAAACAAGAAATAGGTGCAGATGTAATAGTACATTAAGTGACGCTATGGTTTGATTTGACCTTTGGTAGTAGGGTCGATAAGTATTACTTCACCTTCAACAAGTTTCCTCTGCAATAACAGCTGGAAGTCTTCAGTGTCATAGCCAAATTCTTCAAGTTTGGAAAGAGTTTTTTTTGTCAAGTTCAAGCTGATGTTGTGTCCTCCGATCCTCCCAAAAGCAATAGCATTGAACTTCAATTTTGTGCCCTTTACGATAAAGTAACCTCTTAATTTGCTTGCATACTGTCCACCCTGAGCTTTTTCTACATATATTTCAGGATCATCAGATGAGAAAGTATCACGAATCACTTTGGATTTTCCTCATTTGTTATCTCGATACTTCTGTTTATGTTCTTAGAAACTAGAAAACTCCACCAGTCATCATCTACAATCTTGTAATCAATTACATTAACATTAACCGTCGTTTCGTCATCGGTATCTATGAATGAAAAGTTTCCATTTTTTATTAATTTTACCAATTTCCATCTTTCCTTTCCATTTCTATTTCTATTTATTGCCACACCCCACTCTTGATCCTCGGGAATAGAGGGCATACCAATGTAGTCTACAATCTCCAGGATACCTAATCTTTTTTCTTCACAGAAGAGCTTCTTGTTTATTACATTTCTCCAGATATCAACAGCTCCTATCGTTCTGTTGTTTTCATTAATGTTAATGACCCCAAAATAGACTACCTTATTTTCTGGAACGGTTGACATTAGACAAATTATTAGTTCTAATTGCCATATTTAGTTCTTGCAGATTCATAGATTCTTTCTATAGAAGAAGCAAGACTATCAACCTCGACATTTTTTTTGAACTCTATACCCAGCTTTAGACAATGCCGACGATATGCGTTTATGACCGAAAATTTTGGATGGAATGTTTGATACATGCCAGATAGTTCTAAAATCAGTCCTTTTTCAACCAGACCATTTAACAAATCTCCTGTCTCATTGAGGGGAAAATTTAGGTCATCTGAAATCTTTTCTAATGGAGTCTTGTCATTTTTTATCAAGTACAGAAAAATCTGTGCCTCTAAATCGGAGAGGTCAATTTTCGATATTAGGGAATCCTTGATATTTTCCAACTGGAATCAAATCAATATTAATGAATATGTCCTATTTACGTTATCAATATGAAAAATAGTGAACCCAGTTTCAAAAACTGGCCCTATGAAAATTATTTTTTTAGCAGAATTTGTTAAAATGTAAATATTTCTTTATATTTCTGATGTCTTCTCTTGATGTCCTCTGCCTTTACGCTGACAAGCCTCTGAATTCCATAATCCTCTATTGTGAAAGAACCCATAATGTTCCCGTATACCATTGCATTCTTCAATGTCATAGAATCCCATTTTTCTTGCTGCGATATGTACCCCATAAATGCACCACCAAATGAATCTCCTGCTCCAGTAGGATCCTTTATTATTTCTGTAGGAAATGCTGGAAGGGGGTAGAATTCATTGTTATGAAAAAGAAGAGATCCATTTTCTCCCTTATTTATTACTGCAAAAGATGGTCCATTGGATACTAGCAATCGAGCGCACTTTAAAATGCTGGTCTCTTTGAACAGTAATTTCGCTTCTGATTCATTTAACATTATTCCATCTACTTTATTTATTAGCTTAATCACATCGTCTCTCTTATTGATAATCCAAAAATCCATCGTATCACAGATTACCAACTTTGGACCTGAAAATAACTTTAGTATATTCATATTCTGTACTGGGTCATAATTTGCAAGATAAATGAACTCCGAATCAATGTATTCTTCTGGCACTGTAGATTGGTAATTCGCAATTACATTTAGTTCAGTCTTGTTAGTTGTTCTCTTTGCCAGATCATAACCAAAAGAGGAATCATAGTGAAAAGTTTTTTCGGTTTGACTGATGGTCAATCCTCTTATATCGAGGCGATCCTTTAAAATTTGTAAATAAGACTGTGGAAAATCATGGCCTACTACCCCGATTAATGAAGTGGGAGTATAATTGGAAGCTGAAATTGAGGCAAAGGTGGCCGTGCCCCCCAAAGTTCTTTCAACTGTCTGAAATGGCGTCCGCGTTGTATCTAATGCAACAGTTCCAAATATTGTTAGCATGTTGTTCGATTGATAACAACAATAAATAAGTGTTCAATATCATTTTGAATATTGGCAGAGACAAGACATGACAAAATAGTAATTGGATTTTCTGGAGCATCGGGCATTATTTACGGAATAAGACTACTTGAAATTTTGCATTCAACCAATATCCAAACATATCTCATAATTAGTGAATGGGCAAAAAAAAATATAGAAATTGAAACCGATAAAACTTTAGAATATGTGAAATCCCTCTCTTCTGTGAATTACGATAATTTCAAATTGGACGCGTCCGTGTCAAGTGGTTCTTTCCTTCATGATGGAATGGTCATAGTGCCTTGCAGCATGAAATCGCTGTCAAGCATTGCAAATGGCTACGATGATACCCTTATTTCGCGCGCCGCATCTGTTACCTTAAAAGAGTCACGAAAACTAATCATAGTTCCAAGGGAAACTCCACTTTCAAGAATTCATCTTGAAAATATGGTAAAATTACAGGAAGCTGGTGCAATTATTCTTCCTGCCATGCCAGGATTCTATCACAAACCGTCGACGATAGAGGAAATAATAGATCACTTGGTTGGCAAGATTCTTGATCAATTAAATATAAAACATGATCTATTTAAAAGATGGAAAGATCAATAAAATAATTAAGGTAGTTTGCTACTTACAAGTCCAATTGGTTTTGCTTAATAAAGAATCTATTGGAATTTAGGAATAATTGCAGGGAAAATTTTTGTAATGATTAATAGTAACATAGATGGAGAAATCTAATTTTCCCACAGTTGTAATTTTTCAATTTTCGCTCTCCTTTTTGCTTGATAAAGCATCTCATAGACCGTCTTGTGAGATCTTCCGTTGATTAGTAACATTATGGCGTCGGCTGCAAGCTTCGTTTCTTCATAGTTACCAATTACTCCTATTATGTGTCCGTATACTGAAATAAACGTGTTAGTCAGCTCTTCAAGATTTTTTCTTGCCTTGCCCTTCTCACCTATAATTCTGCCTTTTATACGACTAGTAGAATTACTAGAACTTGTAAAATTACGAAGATCCAATATTTGAATCAGGGTTTCTTCATCAAGGATTCTAAATGCCCTTTCTGGGGAAAAGCCACTTGAAATTGCGCTGATTATATCCCTTGCCTTTAATGCCCCATATTGATCAAAATTCTTAGATGTTGAGGTAATTGTTATGTCTCCCGTTTCACTTTCAATTTCAATGTTTACATTACATTTTTTACAAATTTCATTTTTTGTTTTTCCCTTATTTCCAATAACTACCGGAATTCGGTCTTCCGGAATGTGAAGTGATAAACTTAGGTGATCATTTTCATTTTTGTTCAATAAGAAAGCCTCGTAAGAGATTCACTACTTTATTATTTATTTATTGTTTGACTTTTGACGGTCAATATGACTGCCTGAATCTATATATCATCAGAAATGGAACATCTGAAAAATACTTTACACTTGATCTCTTTGCAAGATTCAATTCAATCGCCTTATCAACTGTAGATTTTCCGGCCAAGTTTGAAATAGATGATTTTTTTAAATACGATTCTATTTCGCTCTCGTCTGCTACCTTGTCCATCCAGTAATTCTTTTTTATGTCAATCGTAATATCTCCATGTTGAATTTGCTTATCTATTAACGAAAGATCACATACATTTACCATGAGTGAATTCTGATATCTGATTGTTCTTAATGCGTACTTCGATGTCCGGTTCCTAGAGATGCCATTGTTGGAACTAGATGTCAATTTATAATCTGATACAAACATGTTTACATAAGTCTTTTTGTTTTGAATGCGCTGAGCATTAGTTAATTTTTTTTTAGTTTGGGGATTATTGAGGAATCTTGATTTCTATTTTTTGCATATTGTAATAATATTACTAAAAAATTAATACTATTATTGGACCATCAAATTAATTAGCCTCTAGTACATATTTTAGCTCGTAGAAAAGATTGCCAAAGGACCTGGAATACATTAGGGATAAAAGGAGTTTGGATTATAGTTCCCTTTCGATCCACTATAAGAGAGTCCTAGTCGTTTGTATAGACCGAGACGACGATCTTGGTAAAAATGGAGGTGTCGAAACACCCGTATTTGGGCGGGATCAGTGTATAAATGCAGGAACTAGGCTGGCAATTGAAGATCCAGAAGATGCTGATTCCAATGCAATCTTTGGAGCCGTCAAGATATATGAGGAGCTTGTCACCAAAGGTTACGAAACCGAAGTTGCAGTAATTACGGGTGCCTATAATCGAGGTATTGAAGCGGATGAAAAAATATCCTCGGAGTTAATACAAGTACTATCAAAATTCAAAGCCGAAGGGGTAGTTATTGTTTCAGATGGCGAGGACGATGAAACTGTAATTCCACTTATTCAGGCTATGGTACCAGTAATATCAATTCAAAGGATAATAATACGACATAGTAGAAGTGTTGAATACTCGTACGCTGTCTTTGGAAAATATGTCAAGATGTTAGTCTATGATCCAAGATACTCAAAATTCTTTTTGGGTGTACCTGGAGCCCTATTAATTTCAAGTGGGTTTGCTACCATTTTTGGTTTTACGAGAGAAGCTTTGGCAATAGTCTTAAGTGTACTGGGTGTTGCGTTTGTAATGAGGGCGTTTGATATTGACAAATCCATAAGTTCTCTTAATAGGACAACACCGTCAACATTCATCAGAATATTTTCAACGTTCGCCGGTATCATGATAATTTTAGTGGGGATATCAAATGGTATTTCAAGCATACCGGATGGGGCGATCGCAAACGGTGCCAGCATCTCAGAAATCATCACAACTAGAGCAGTTGTAGGAGGTTTTGTGAATGGTGCTATTACCCTAATTTGGATTGGTCTAGGTACAATTTTCGGAGGGATATTCCTAAGTAACTGGTTTAAAGGCAGTATTAGAATATTTTCAGATATCATAAGGTTAGTTATACTCGGAACGATATACATACCCGCAATTCAATTTACTTCGGTACTGACTGAAAAGACCAATCCGTTTAATCTTATTTCATCATTACTTATTGGACTTGCTGTTACGCTTGTTGCTACGACATTTTTGTTTCAATATTTCAGAAACAAGAAAGGTGGAGAGCAACTGAAACATTAGAAATCTTACTTTCATAGCATTATTATATGATTTAAAATCATTTGATAGAGGTCAAATGTACGGCTTTTTTTATCGCCTCCTTAATAATAATTGGTTCTACAGATTTTATGAACGCAAATTAGAATCACAAATAAAGAAAGATTCGTTACCCAATCATGTTGCCATAATCTTAGATGGAAATAGGCGATGGGCAAAATATAATTTTTTTGCCAGTAAGGGTGCTCATGCAATGGGGGCAGACAAAGCCGAACAGTTGCTAACTTGGATATACGATCTGAGGATTAAGATTACTACTCTATACGTATTATCAATTGAAAATTTAGACCGTGACAAGAAGGAGTTGGATGATATTTACGGCCTACTTGCATCAAAACTGGAGAAATTGTACAATGACTCCAGAATACATGAGCGGGAGATGAAAATTAAGGCCATTGGAAATATAGACGCTCTTCCACAATCAATTAAGGATATTCTATTCAAGCTGGAAAAAGAGACTAATCATTACGATCTTACATTTCTTAATATCGCTGTTGCATATGGCGGGCAGCAGGAATTAGTTGAAGCAATTCGAAAAATTGCTCATGCAGTAGAAAATAAAGAACTACAAATATCTGATATCACAGAAAATTCAATCGATTCGTATCTTTATACTTCTCACCTGCCTCAACCAGAACCGGATCTTATCTTGAGAACTTCTGGTGAAAAGAGGTTGAGTGGATTTCTCTTGTGGCAGAGTGCTTATAGCGAACTGGTCTTTATGGACGTTTTTTGGCCGGAATTTAGAAAAATAGATCTCATGAGAGCAATAAGAACCTTCCAGAGACGTCGCAGAAGATACGGCAAGTAGGAGAATGTTGATATGGTCAACATTTTCCATATATGTTATCAATGCCACAACATGGTGATTATGATCAAGAAAAACTTAGGTGGTTTTGCAGCAAGTGGGTGGACAAGATAGAATGGTTAGAGATTCATGGTTATTCCCCGATTTCGGCGGAAATTGAATTGGAAGAAATAGGCAATACCGATAACAATTAGCAATGTGTAATCTATTTGTAAGATTGAAATGTTTACAGAAAAATCTGCAGGGTTTATCCTAATTTCGGAAAATGATGATACTTCTGATCCGTCTGTGTTGCTACTTCATTATTTATCGGGCCACTGGGATTTTCCGAAGGGAAATATTGAAATTGACGAGACAGAAATGCAGGCTGCAACTAGGGAATTAAAAGAGGAGACAGGAATTGAGATCTTCACATTAATACCTGGATTTAGACACGTATTAAATTATAAGTATACTAAAAAATCAACATTGATATCAAAACAGGTAACTTTATTTCTTGCGTCTACAGATGTAAATGAAGTAGAAATTTCACATGAGCACATAGATCATCAATGGATGGAAATAAACGCGGCCGTCAACCAATTAACTTATTCAAATGCAAAAATCGCATTAACATCTGCTATCAATTTTTTGAAGGATTTGACCCAAAATTCAAAATAGAATAGAACCAGATACTCTAAAGATATAATACGATTCAATGCCGAGAACAAAGGTCATTTAACTAACGCGTTTGATCCAGAACGCTTGATAATATCAAAATTTATCTCTTACATTCAGATTCAGTTTGTACTTAGCAAGTTTGATAAAGCTTTGCGCTGGTTTTTTGAACGTAAAATAGATCTTCCTATGATAAGGTAATTGCTTCCACTGGAAATCGCCAATTTTGGGTTACCGCCTTGAGTACCTACTCCGGGGGAATAAATGGGAATACTGGAAATTGACGAGATATGCTTTAAAGTCTTCAAATGTGTTGCTCCAACTACTATTCCATCAACATTACTTTTCCTAGCGTACTTCAAAAATATCTCAAAGAGTGGCAAAAATTTACGTTTACTTGAGTTTCCCTGAACTATACTCAATCCATAGCCTTGACTAACATTTTCATGACTCATATAAACAAGTGAGATTACCCCCAATCCCAAGTTGTGGGCAAAATCAACTAGGGATTTTAATTGTTTTTGTCCTATTATTGGATTTACTATTACCGAATCAAAACCCATAGAACGCAAATTTCGTAATGTTACATGATTTGTATTACTAATATCATTTAATTTGATATCTGCAATTGATAACAAACCAAATGAGTGTATTATCTTATTTATGCTCTGCATTTCTTTCGTACCGAATGGTAAAATGAGGTGGAAATTTATCTTGATAGCACACAAGTATGGATGAAGGTTCTCTACCAGTCTTTCAATATACCTTTGATTATGAAAGCGTTTTTCCAGGTCCAGCGCCAGTATAATGGGACTGTTGTTACTTTCTGAAACTTGCTCAATTCGTTCTCTATATTGGGAAACCTTATTCATCAACTTTCACTAATGGATGAGAGCCAAGTAATTTTATTAGTTTGATGTAAATGTACCCATGTTCCCCAATGTTGTTAGTAAATGTTGGATCCTCTGATTTCAGACTAGAATACCTGATGAAGGAATAGTTAGGATTCTCCGGAATAGCAGCATAGTAAAAGTAGGAAACCCCATCAGATTCGGCCATGTTCAGAGCTGTACCCACAATATAATTCGACTTCTTCGTACTTTTAAACACAAAAAGAGGGAGCGGTGATTCTTCATAAATCATCTTGTAAGATGCTATTTTTACGAGGCTTTGAAAATTGCTCAACTTGATTGGTGCATAATTCATATTCTTTGCTCCTTTGGGTCTTCGCCAAAAGATGGTCGGGAATTTCTCGACTGAAATTATCGGAGAATAAAGGACTGAGGGATTCTGCATGTTTTCTACTATTGACACATTTTCAATACCACTGTTATTTCTATATGCGATATATTGACCACCACATGGATGTCTGACAAAATATATCACTGGTATGTTATTTAAAAAATCAATCTGAGTTGCTAACAAATCATCTTTGCCAGACTTGAATGAGAATGTGAGAAGTGGTGTACGTTCAAAGGCGCATACGAGCCTCCCAAAATCTTGAATATTGGAAACTTCAATGAAAAAAGGTGATTTAATTTGCAATGCTCTACGTTCTAAAATAACATTATTAAAATCATACGAATAAAGAGTTTGTGTAGTCCATAACTGCATTCACAATGGATATGGTGGATTAGTTTTCTTTTCGTCTATCTATAATGTCGTTTATCTCTGCTCCGGTTCCAATGAGGACAACATCAACGCCTAGTTTGTCCTCAATATTTTGAATGAAATCTCTTGCTTGGGGTGTTAGTTTAGAGTATTCCTTTAGCCCCGCACAGTCAGGAAAAACAACATCCAATTTGGTAACAGCAATTTGTGTAGCGCTGTTTATGGCCACCGACTTTTTTGCTAGATCCATATTAAACGGTGAGGCTCTCCTTTGTCTCCCGGTGACACTTCCATATTCCACCCAACCCAACTTACTCGCCTCATCGAGTGTAAGTTCATTTTCGAGCGGTCCTCCGCCTACGCGAGTCACATAGGCTTTGAAGACAACAATTACGTCATCGACCCTCTTGGGTCCTATCCCAATATCAGAACATATCCCTGATGCAGTAACATCCTTTGAAGTAACAAAAGGATAATCCCCATGGTACAAGGATAGAAACGTGCCTTGTGTTCCTTCTATAAGAACAGAGTGACTTTTTTCAACTGATTCATTAACGATATCAGAAACGTTCCCAAGATAGCTCCTTAATTCGTTTACCTCTTTTGCTAGCTTTAGTATCCTTAAAGCACGATCAGAATTTGCTGGCCCAGTACCCGTACCCGTAGTTCCAACAAATTTCTTTAAATGAGAATCTTCCATATCACGCCTTATATGAGATTCATCAATAATGCCGCAATGATTATCTATTATAGTCCTGTTTGCAGTGTTGTATCTTTGAGATTCATCTATAAGAACCCCCGGTGTGATAAGAACTCCAGCGCCTATCAAAAGTTTGGTTTCAGGATTCAATACGGCGCTTGGTAGCATGCGAACCTTGTATGTTTTATTGTTGTAGACAAATGTATGTCCGGCATTTGCTCCAACTCCGCCCCTCACAGCTATTATTGGTTTATCCTTTATTGACAAATAAGCAATAATCTTACCTTTTCCCTCGTCACCATAAAAACCTCCTACGATAACTTTACAGGTCATTTTCTATTTCAATTAAATTGCAATTAAATATAAGGATAATCAAACGATCCCAAACCCTGTGGTCTATACAAAAATGTTAACCCAACCTAATCTACTTGATGAAATTCTATGGCCCAAAAATACTGCATTTGGGCCAGGTATACTTGTGGCTTATTGGAACTTTCCGGATGACACAATTTTATATAGCTGAATTGGGATAATGTTATCATTTAAAATGGATTATACAAAGTTGTGTAAAGAGATACTAGATCTCGATCCAAAAATTCGATTTGCAGGTGTATGTGATGAATCTGGTGAGATCAAGTTTGGAGGTCAACGTGAAGGGTTGGATAATTTGCTGACCGCTGAAGAAACTAAAAGGTCAAATTTGCAGGCGCTAGCCAGATGGGGCTTACGCAATTCCTTATCTTCTAAAGTAGGAAAAGGAAAATATGCTATGGCAGAATATGAGAAGATAAAACGGATAACTGCTCCTCTTGATAATGATCACCTCTTACTTGTTACAACAGAAGTAGATGCAGATCATCAAAATATAATAGGCAAAGTACTAAATCTAATCTAGGAATTCTTTCCTAATCTTTTGTTTTTGATTTCTGGTAGAGTTTGGTCGTACTTGGAGTATTATTTTACCCATCCGTGTTCGTGTTCTCTGTGATCATGTGATGCTCCAACGCCTGTCACGGCGCCCATGTAATCTCCATAGATGGCTATCACATCCTTTAGATCTGATAACTCTTTCAGGAATTCTAACGTTAATTTATTGTTAAAAGCATAATGGGTCCCATTGTCGTGTATTGTTGGGTTCATTCCAGTCTTTGAAATGATATAAGTCCTCATTTCTTCAGAATTAATCTCAGGTTTCGTAAAAATTTCTATTAAATAAAATGGATCCTTATCAGGTTCATTTCGTCTTCGCATCATCAGATCATGAATGAGTTTTGGATGAACCTTTGGGAGATGAATCTCATACAGTGTATGAAGTCCTTCAAAGACTCTTCTTATTTCCGTCAGTTCCGACAATTTTGAACTCTATAATAGTATATCATTCTAAGTATATGAGCATTTTTGGAAATTGTAAATTGTATGAATTTTTCATGATTTATTTTACCATTTCTTGACAGTTGATTTACAGTGAAACTGGCATATATCAACAAGTAATGGTAAAGGCAACTACTCTAAAACAAAATTTGATAGTCTATTTACATGGTCAATAGTTTAGGATCTGGAACAACAAATTAAATATGTTGGCGATGAACTGAATCCTGATTTTCTAGTTTGTGCGCCAATTCCAGTAATGGTGATATTGAAAGCTTACTTTTTATTATGGCAAACCTTCCAGATTTTCTAAAGCTTTCCGTTTGCCGAAAAAAAGTAAAGGAGCTTTTGGAAATGAACGAATCTGAAAGAAAAGAGACTATTGCTAGAAGTTTAACATCCATGAATCTAATTAATCAAGACAAACTAGTAGAGTTGACAAAGACTTGGATGAAAGTAATTTCTGAAATAGAACCTGATGAACTAACAAAGCTACTGTATAGCTACCTCTTGATTTTAGACGATGTCAAGCTTTTCAATAAGATAGACGGAAAATTGATATTGAATATTTTTTATTCACTTGAAGAAGCTGAACGCGTCAAACTCTTGGTTTGTTTAAAGGAAGCAGTATTCCTTCATCCGACCCGTGGAGAAATTTTGAAAAAAATTCCTGCAGATCTTGCCAAAGTGATACTCAACTAGACGGTCCTGGATTTTCCGGATTCTTTTTTAATTCCTCAACCTTATCCAAACCAAAGAATCCCCTTTCATATTTCTTTAGGGCTTTTCTGTGTTCTGGCAATGACATGTCTAGATGCATTTCGTTAATCACCATGACTCCGTAAGTAGTCCATTCCTTCCAGCAGTCGTTACAAGATGGATACTTTGAGGAAGAGGGATCCTCGATTTCGCTTTCTTCAAATTCTTTGCCACATTTTAAACATTTCATTTACAGTGATGGTACATTAAGGATATTTTATTGTTTTATTATCGCTGCAAACTTCGAATAGAGACTCACCATCATTTCTTGTAACTATGATTCTTCTTAATGTGATCGCGCATAACCTCCATGCCCTCGAATTTCATATCACACTGTTTGCATTCATAAGTTTTGTTATCGTGGGTGATTTGAAAATGTTGCATCAATTGTTCCAATGTCCTGAAACCCTTTCCACAAAACTCGCATTTATTTTTCTTTAAAAGTCGAAAATTGCTAAATTTAATCATGTCAAGAGATTGGTATTTTTGGTATTTATGTTAATGCACTTTCTCTATAAAAGTAGATCTTGATATGAGGATCTGGTACTTGTAATCAAAATATTATTATCTTGATTTATTTTCATTTTATTTCGAATGACACAACCAGATCTTGATTTCTATTCAAGACATACTGCAATTGTGGCAAGAGGGCTTTTAGGTAAGAAACTAGTCAGATTGTATGACGATGGTTCAGGTAAGCCAAAGCGACTATCAGGTATCATAAATGAGACGGAAGCATACGGTTCAAAAAATGATCCCGCTAGTCATGCATTTAACGGAATAACCAACAGAAATTCAGTTATGTTCGGAGATGTTGGTAAAGCATATGTTTATTTTGTTTATGGGATGCATCATTGCATGAATGTTACAGCGCGTGCTCCTACTAGTGAAGCCGGCGCTGTACTAATTAGATCATTGTTACCAGTTGAGGGAATTGATATTATGATTGGTTTCTATAATGTCAAAAATAAATTAAACTTAGCTAATGGCCCTGGCAAATTAACAAAGGCTCTAGATATTAATAGATCTCATAATGGGATTAATCTAGCAGACCTCAGGTCGGAATTGCACATAGAGGATGGTATTGTGCCAAAAAAGGTTGTTTCTACACCTAGAATTGGGATTAGTAGAGCAACTGAAAAATGTTGGCGATATGCGATACCAAAGGAATAATGGAATGTTTGTTCCTGATGTTAGGAATATTTGAAAAAATTACCAATAATTGGCTTTTATCTTCTCAATTACTCTTTCGTGTTCAGGGCCTCTCTTTCTTGCGTATCTTTCCATTGCCCCCAATGGAACCCCGCCTAATGTCCTTGCAAGTCCAGCAAAAAAGACATTCTTTATTGGATTATCGCGTCCCACCTTATGCATAAATTTCTGAATTCCGTATTTGAAATTATGCTGCCATGTCTTGTACATTACGCCCAACTTAGGTGCATCCATTGTATTTCCAATATCAAAAAAGTCTGATTTTTCAAGCAATCCAATTGGGACAAACGTTAATGGAGTTGTCGTAAATTTAGAATCTGGTTGCTCTGTTTCCAAAGAGTGAATCAATTCAATCGTCTCCCAACTATCTTCAACAGTTTCATCATTGTCTAATCCCATAATCAGTGTAAATGCAGGAACCCAATAGTTTTCATTTAGTGTCTTGATTCCATTTTTGACAACCCAGTGCCATTCAGAAGGCTTGAAAGGCGATAATTTTCTATCAGCATATTTTCCAATTAATCTTATACTGCCAGTTTCAAATCCACACTGAATACCTATCATGTTGTCAGGCGAAGCCTTGATTATTTTAGAAATATTGGGAATCAAGCGCTCATCTGCGATAGCCCCGGCAAGTGTTCCATGAGTGGGATTGGTATGTTCTATTCCAGTAGACATAATACCAGAAAACAGCTCCTCAAGAGCTTCTCTGTTTGGTTGCATGTTCTTGGTAGTTCTAGGATTCAAACCGTAGACGAATATATCATCACTGTGGACCCAAGCATTTTTTAATCCTCCATATTTCATGTTGACTTCTATTTCTTTTACAACCTTCTCTACGGGATAGTATCTTAACGGTCTTAGTGTTACATCACAAAACTTGCATCCACGCCCGCAACCTCTCATTACCTCGATCATTCCATGCATGCTAGGGTTAATTATGGTTGGAATTTCATCGACTTTGGGTTCGTTCCAATAATGAATAAACCGACCGTGATACATATTACCACTTCTTTCAAATTCTTTAATCTCAACTTTGAATGGATTTTTCTTGAACGGATTTGCTGTATCCAGCTCGTTATTAATAAGGGCATCAAAGAAAGAGGCACCAGCTCCATCAATTTCAGGACCTATTCCGCCTAAATCACCTTCAACAATCCCGTACAGGCCATATTCCTCTATTTTTGCGGGATCATAATTATACTGCCATGTTCCGGAAGCACCTGCAATAACTTTTGCCTTACTACCATTCTTTTCTTTGGCTCTGTTTATTTTCATGTGTAAGTCTCTGTTATAGAATTCATCATACGACATCTGCTTTCGACCATACGTAAAAGTCATAGTTACCGGGCCCATTCCAAGTGGATCCATTTCATATGTCCCTACAACTTCTGTTTCCGGGCCAATGAACTTTTCAACGTAATCGGGATGCGCAACTACTACATCTTCTGTGCTATATCCATCCCTTACTAAAGAAGCTTCAACCTTTCTCAAACCATACGGCGCATAATCTGCGATACCATTGTGGTGCGAGATAGGATTACAAATGAAATCGAACAATATTCTAGGAGTAACCTGATTTCGAAGTAATTTGTAGAGTAATGTATCATGTGATCTATTTGGATCAATAGCAGGCGCACAGCCAAAAAATGATGCTAACGATATACCTCTATACGGCGACATAAGCGTGCGATCTGCTGTTAGAACAACCTTTGGATATTTCAAGAGTCCCTTATACATACCAAAAAACCGTAGATTTTAAGTTTTCCAAATTTCAAAAATCGATTTAGAAACTCTTACTTTAATATGATTCTCAATACATCCATGTCATTAAGTCTGTGATCCAACCCTACTTTCTGGGAACTAAACTTAACACTGCTACCCCAAACATAAGCATGCTTAAAGTCCTTTACGAAGTTTCTGTGGATCTTTTGACAAACATCACGAATGGTACAATCTTGGTTCATGATAAGAGGTTCTTGATCAATCTTGTCGCCTTTAGGCTTTAGGAAAATTCGGATAAATGCTAGCTTATCGTAGATCAAGCTCTTCAAATCATCAATGTTTATTTTTCGATCTGCAGAAATTGGAATAAAATTTTGCACCTTTTTTTCAATCTGAGAGATAAATTTACCATCGACTAAGTCGATTTTATTTAGTACAACAAGGGAAGGCAGGTAAATCCTATTTCCTGTGACTACATCTATCAACTGATCCATGGTAAGGTTTGGTTCCTTGATTATTATGCGGCCATTATTAATGCCATGTATCCTCAGTATTTCCTTCACTACATGATCTGGAATGTCGGAGACCTGATCATGAACTGCAATTCCTCCATAATGAGACTTTTCGATAAACACTTGCGGATGTTTCTTATTGATTCTAATTCCAACTTCATGAAGCTCGCGTTCTAACATATCCAGAAGCTCTGGTTGAAAAACGTCCAGGATCATTAAAACTAGATCCGCATTTCTTGCCACTGAAAGAACTTTCCTTCCTAATCCTCTACCCTTGGATGCCCCTTCTACAATACCTGGAAGATCAAGAATTTGAATTTTAGAACCATTGTATTCCATCATTCCTGGTACCGCTGTGAGTGTTGTAAACTGGTACGAACCAGTACGAGATTTCGCGTTTGTCAAGGCATTGAGTAATGTAGATTTTCCAACACTGGGTAAACCCACTAGTACAACTGAGGCATCACCTGATTTTCTAACATTAAACCCTTCATTTTCCTTGCCCGACGAAACATTCTTGCCATGCTTATTGTCATCAAGTTCGCGCCGCAGCTTTGCCATTTTGGCCTTAAGAATTCCGATATGAAATTCTGTTGCTTTATTTATCTGAGTCCTATGTATCTCTTCTTGTATGGCTTTGATTTTTTCAGGAATTCCCAGGGATAAGACCCCCTAATCTAATTTTTCATTCATTTGATAAATATCTTTGTTCGTGATGCGTCGTTGAGGCATATCCAGGAACAATAAACGGATATGTATAGTAGAGACATTTGAAGCAGATTGATTTCTCATTTTTATTATGTCCTTTTTCTACCGTAAATGAAAATAATGAGCGCTACGGCAGAGAGTATTCCTGCAAGCAGTATGTAATTCATAGGTGGGATGAATAGTATGCCAACTTCTGGTATAACGAACTTGACTCTACCAATGAAATTGTGACTATTTATAGGAAAATCAACTCCAGGTATTGATACCGGACTAGAGTCAGCTTTTGTAATTATTACTCTCCTTCCATTCTCTGATGTAATTTCAGTTATGCGATGTACTATTACTCTATCTTCCCCGGCAGGCTTATTGAATACGATGATTTCTCCTACATTAGTGCTATTGAACATGTGGCCGTCACCGATAATTATCAAATCATTAGCCTTGAGGGCAGGAGTCATTGTGTCGCTATAAATCACGAAAAATGGCAACGGGTTATCTAACTCAGTTTCAAAATAATGGTAAAGTGAAACGATTATCAAGATTCCCAAGATAAACACTATGATGTTTTTTATTATCGTAGGAAGACGTGATCTTTCATTCAGCAAATCATCAAAAATTATTTATATAGATTAGATAAATCTTTAGAATTTAGGTATTTAAACTCAGTAAGAACATATTACAGCAACGGCAGCGTAACGACCGATTGGTAAAAAAAATGAAAGGAGGGCTCCAGCCGGGCTGTCTGCTACAGATCCTATGCTAAACGGAACGAATTCTCAATTCCCTATTCTTACAATGGAGAATATGATAGCAGGAATATTGGGTGCATTAGGTGGGACAATATTAATGAGGCCGCAACCTTGACCGGCAGCAGATACTGACATTACTGTATTTATGGTATCATTAGCCTTCAACGGCATAATTGCCTGTGATACGAGGACGATGGTGTCATTAACTGTATTGACTGAAGCGCGAGTGTTACTATTTACTACATATTCGCCATTTTGACTAAGCCACAAATCAACATTACAAGTTGTACTACCTGAAGTCTTTCCCACCTGACCTGCTGCTACGATTAGATAAGTTCCATCTTGATTGATAATAACATCAGCTGGGTTTCTAGTGTCACTGTGTGTAATACCACCATTGATGTAATCGTTGGAATTCATAGGAACATATACTGGCTTAGTAACATTTGGTTGGATAGATATATTATGAGATAATTGTGCGGCTGGTGTAAATGCAGGCTCTTGCGCGAAGGCTAACGGTGCAATTAGTATCCATGACATAGCGGCTATTGCTAAAGCAAACATGCTTAAGGTAATCCTTTTTTCAGTTCTTCCTAGTCTCATTCCCAAAGCTAAGAAGAGCTTCTTTATAAGGTTATTCAACAATTAGATATTAGCATTTCAGGTGTGCAATAAGTAACTAGTGCAAATAACATGTAATATGATATTATCTTATTCTAAGAAATAAAATAGTGGTTACGAGAATGTATTCCTTGACCAACGCGTGATGAATATTCAATGTTGAACTCAGATTTATAAAACAAATTGGCAGCTCAGTCTAATGCCTTTTCATCATATTAAACGATCTTAGAATAACTCTGAGTCTTCACTGCTGCCATTATCCACTTTCCTTTTTTGATATTTAACATAGTCGTCTATCGCAGAATTTGCCTCATGGTCAGCATAAGTATTTTCCGTTCTCATTATATGCCTGTATTCTACTAAATCAAATAATTTCTCAAGATTTGCTATTTCCATTGAAATATTCTTTAATTCCATATTTCTTATCTTGTATTTTTTTGATCTCTGGTTAACCAATAATATGCTGTCTGATTTTATCCTGATATTCCCCGTCTGGTAGTTGCTTATCTGAAGGGCTCTTTTCAGCGCAAAATATTCTGCCTGGTTATTTGTCTTGATTCCAATAAATTCTCTATAACTGAACAGTCTTTTGTTTTCAAGAGTACCAATTATGCCGATACCGGAAAGACCTGGATTTCCCCTGCTTGAGCCATCAATGTAAATTTCATACAACAAAATTCAATATTTGTACCTATAATATAACATTAACAACACCAAGATGGTAAGGAACGTAAAAAAAGAATAACAAAAAACAAAAACAAAGAATTTGAAAGATGAATAATACATTTGGTAGCCATAATTTACTCTAATTTGACTTTACTTTATAAGAAAGTCGATTCTAACTCTCATGAGATGAAGGAATTGGTTCTAGTCTTTAGTCTGTTGACGATTATTCTCACAGCTAGTGCCGTAAACGGACAACCATTTAATACTGAAGCAAATAACCCTGGAACAGAATCTCAATCAAGGACATTTACGGATTGTTATGCGGGTTTTTACAGTGGAATGATACTCTTGCAAGTGTCTGAGAAAAGAGAGATTGACTCTGAGCCCGAAATGAAACAATTCTTTACTGACACATGCAATTTCATCCACGATGAAACAGGAAAATGGTTGGACTTGTGGAAAATGGATGAGCTAAAAATGCTATACGACCAAGTGGATATGAGTAAGTTCAACACAAAATATTATCCAGAGGGTATTCCGGGTTCCGTTATTGATGTATTCAGCGGTATAGGAGCCATGGCAGGTGCGGTCGGAAATGGAACTTCTATCAATATGGATGATGAAGGTTTTGAGGAAGATGATGAAGATAGTGGCGATGATGAAGATAATGGGGACAATGAAGATAGTGGCGATGATGAAGATAATGGGGACAATGAAGATAATGAATAATAGGAATAAACAAAGAAATTCTTAGATGAATTGTGTCTAATATCAAAACTAGTCCAGAAATTGTAATTTCATTTTTAGTCAAGTTATATAGATATTAAAGTGCATTTTTAAGATTCCATATAGGTGGAAATGGGTGCCGAAGAGAAAAATTAAAGAAGATAAGCCGAGAAAAAAAATGGGGAAAAAACAAATCATGATCCCTCCAATTATTGTTGGAATTGCAACTCTTTCAGGCTTTGTCATCATGCATTTCTTCCCTGCGCCCTCACCCGTACAAGTTTGTCTAAGATCCCACAATGACACTTTCAACATCTACTCAAAAATCGACCTAGAAGTTGATGGACAACAAAGATTCTTGCCAGATAATGTAGGCAAAATGAAGGACGGAAAAGAATGTCTTAGAGTTATTCATACTGATAAGGTTGGCGATGAA
>JAICQW010000197.1 GCA_025937665.1 Nitrososphaeraceae archaeon
GTATTTTTGAGATGAGATCTGTATTTCTTGCTATTTCCAGATCATATAATCCTCTAAATTGCTTAACAGTGGTACCATATTGTACCAGAATTTGGCCAAGGTTATCAACGCTATAGGTTACTTCATGGGGACTGAGCTCTGGAACGCTTTCATGAATATTGTGGTAAAGTTTGCTATACATTTCAAGGTAACGGGGTTTAAGTGCAACAACAAGATTTCTGATATCCCTTGTGCTGATGATTTGAAGCGCCTTCATGGCTGCGCTCAAATCTCTCTTTACAAGATCATCTGGAAAATTGTCCCACAAAACCAAGTCTTCTTGACCTAGCTTTTCAGCTAATAAAATGAGATTAGATCTTCCTGAATCATTGACAATGGGGTTGCGCGGATTAATGATGTATATTGTCCTGCAATGACCTACCTTTTCCCTAATGATTTCATACGTACCCCGTGACTTTCCGCACCCGCTTCGACCGTAGAGCAGGACTTTGTTTTCCCGCCTTACTCGGTCAAATCCATCAAACGGGACAAATGGCAGATGCTCTCCTTCAAATATAAGCTGAACATTGATTATAGCAGCGATCTTTTGCAACACCTCTTCGATATTACTATTGGCAGGGTCTACCGAGAGAACTGCATATGAAACTTCAATAGGCTCTACTTCTGCTATTGCCATACAGAGTTCAGCAATTTCCCTGATATAAGCATTCTATTAGTATATTTCCTTTTTCTGGAGAGAAAACAAGTTTCCAAATTTGTCCCTTTACCTATTATCTATGCAAGTAGATACCAAAGAAGGAAAGAATATAACTTAGCAATTACTAAATCTACTGCTATTACTACATAAATCCAACCGAACCTCGTCTTATAGTTGCATTGAGTCTAAATTTTGAGGTTTTTTTTGCCGAGTCCCTCTGGGCCCGCTAAAAAAACATTTGCGAATATGAGCCCAATACTTAGCCCTTTGGGCTCTGTTCTTAACGTTATGATTTGGAGGAACGATTACGATAATGATGGCTTGATACTACTAGTCAAGCTACTTGGGCAGACGTGATCGAAAGCGCCAAAGCAGATGATTTCATAGTTGGAACTTCAGTAGCCGACATAATAGATAGCAGAGAAAGAGGACAATGATGTAAATCATGGAGAAATCATACTTGATGATGGTTCTGGAGATGAAGTAATTCTTGGTGGTGAAGAAAGTGACTTCAATTTTGAATAAGCCTTCATTGATGATAGTGGCTCAGGAAATGACGTAATGGTTAGTGGAGGAGGGGATATAACCAATTAACTGGAAGTGGAGGACATGATAAATTCGTCTGCGGTGATGGAGAAGGTACTCAATAGCTCTAATGCAGCCGAAGGGGATACAGTGACACCATATTGTGAAAATATCAATCGTCGCTAAACACTCCACTTTTCTCTTCCTTAAGACGATTGTCCACTTCAATTTGGTTTTTCCCACAAATCTAACTTTTTCTCTCAAGGTTTCAAACGATGTTTTTGCGGCTTTCTACACCGTACAGAATATCGATTCAACTATTTTTTATGCATACAGCTCAGATAGCATTTTTCCGGACCCATCGAAATGATCGCTGTGGATTTCTTGAAATAGAGATTTATCATCCAAATAGTCCTGAAAATTGGCAAAATCCATCTTTTTATGTTGGCATCATGCCGACAATAATCTTTCCTGGGATGGAAGTAGAAGATGGTGGTGGCTAAGCTATCAATTAATGACAAAATATGAAGTTTGAAAAAGGATTAGGATGTAGATGTAATAAAAAAGACTATTTGGGAGTAGGTTGAATAAGTAAGGGTGGAGATGAAGAGGATAACTGATTATAAAGGTGACGATGGTCATGATCATAATAATAATAACGAATCTTCTACCTTTCGTTATCTTTGTACAATCAAAGAATTATCGCCTGGTAAATCAAGACAATTTTTTTTGAAAAAAGACAAAGGAACTAAAAAAATTCAAATCGCTGTATTCAACGTAAATGGAAGATTCTACTGTATATCTAACAAGTGCCAGCATGAGGGTGGGCCACTAAGTAAAGGAATACTAGATGAGGAAAAGAAAGTTGTAACCTGCCCTTGGCACGGTTGGAAATACTCTATCATCGATGGTAAAGCCCCACATAAGGGAGGAGACAGCGTTGATTGTTATGAGACTAAGGTGGTTGAAGACAAGATCTATGTAAACCCAATACCCACTAATATTGGCATGCGGATAACAGAGCCACACAAAAGGTACTCTGATTTGCAAAAATCAGTAAGAGAGTATTTGAATCATATGGAAAAAGATAGCAGGCTTCAACTATCCAAAGACACCGAAAAGAGTACAAGAATATTAGGAATATCAACTACCAACTCAAATGATGAGGTTGCCCCACGGAAAAGTACATCAGAGGAGGCCTTAAGGTATGCGTTAGATTACTCAAAAAATGAATTTGGAGCCGAAACTACGATGATAAAGCTTAGAGACTTGCATTTCAAACATTGCGAGGGATATTACTCAAAAAATGCCAGTGCATGTATATTTCCATGTTCAATTTCAGAGATGGATAAAGATGACCAGATGATAGAGATTTATCAAAAAGTTATCCTGTGGGCCGATGTCGTAATCATTTCTACTCCCATCCGGTGGGGAAATGCTAGCTCACTTTATTATCAAATGGTTCAGAGAATGAATTGTGTACAAAATCAGAGTATCACTCATGACAGTTACCTAATTCGAGATAAAGTTGCTGCGTTTATAATCACGGGAGGTCAAGACAATGTGCAACATGTTGCTGGAGAACTGATGACATTTTGGTCCCAACTTGGATTTCTTTTTGGCAAATTTCCATTTGTAGGTTGGACCAGAGGTTGGTACGCTGAGGATACAGAGAATAACTTTGATAAGATGAAGGACAATGAACATATGCAACAAGATATCATCAAGACCATAAATGGTGCAGTTGAGATGTCAAGACTAGTAAAAGAAAATCGATATGACGAACGCGTTTTAGAGCACGTCCATTCATAGAACATGAATACATTATCCCATAACATCAACCTCGGAATATCATGTCCAGTAACAGCTAGTAACGACAAGTCTTAAAAAGATGGTCAATCTCAAACTGGAGGTATAAACAACTAGAAGTAATGGGCTTAGAACCAAGGCGTAGTTATGTTGTTGTTGTTATTAACTAAACGCTTTTGAGGAGATCTTTTCTTCTGAATCAAGACATCTTCTGTTTTAGAAGAAATAGCTCTATTAGACGTTGGCAACCTCAAACTGATCCTCAGCGGTGCCGGGGCTTCGGGTTCTCGGCCCATGCCCGATGGTCGTCAGCAAGAGCTGGGCGTATAGAACCCCATAGTCCTTCTAGTGCAAGATTTTGCCAGCACGCATTGCATACCTCAAGAATCAAGGCGTGCACTTTAGAAATGAGATGGAAGTCGGTCCTGGTGGCAGACAGATTCAGGTAGAAGATCCTGACAGGAATCTGATTGAGTTGTTCGAGCCTGCACGGGCTACTTTATA
>JAICQW010000201.1 GCA_025937665.1 Nitrososphaeraceae archaeon
CAATAATCTTGTCCGCAGATAATTCTGTAGATCTTGCTCCAGTAGCACTAACTACTTCTTCACCAATTAATGTCCCACCAAAATCATCGGCACCATAAGTCAAAGCAAGTTGTGCCATTCCTATTCCATTTGTGAGCCAAGAAGATTGAAGATGATCTATAAGACCTGAAAAAACGATCCTAGAAATTGCAATCATTCTTAATAACTCCAAACCACCTGAAGGGTATTTTATCATTCCATCTTCCTGCATCTTAGTATTATTCGGTTCAAGGCTCCATGGAATGAATGACATGAATCCGTGAGTCTTTTCCTGCAACTCTGCAATTTTTATCAAATGCCTTGCACGTTGTTCATAATCCTCTCCAGTTCCATACATCATTGTGGCCGAAGATTTTATACCAAGCTCATGTGCTTGTCGCATAATATTTAGCCACTCTTCACTTTTTATTTTCAATGGACTAATTCTTGCCTTTACATCATCATCAAGAATTTCCGCACCTGCACCTGGTAACGAGTCCAATCCCGACTCTTTTAATCTAGATAGTACTTCTCTAGTGCTACTTCTTTCTACCTTGGATATAGTATCAATTTCGGAAGCAGAGAGTCCATGAATAGCAACCTCTGGACATTTGTCCTTAATTGTCCTGAATGCCTGTTCATAATAATCCAGCTTGAGTTCAGGATTGTGGCCTCCCTGCATCAAAACCTGACTGATACCAAACTGGTCTCTTGCTGTCACAACTCTCTTTACAACATCGTCAACAGACAATGTATATCCCTCAGAATCTCCAGGTGCTCTGTAAAAAGCACAAAATTTGCAATAAGTTATGCATACGTTAGTATAATTTAGAATGATATTGTTAACATAAGTGGCAATTTTACCAAAGAGTTTCTCCCTCAAAATATTACCGATAATGCCTAAAGCGTAGGTATTATCGGATTTCAATAAACGCACACAGTCATTTAGGCCCACTCTTTTTCCTTGCAATACTTGATCGAAAATATCACTCACATCAGATTTCTGGATCAACTCTTGGGCAAAGAAATTCATGAACTATAACTTTCATGACGTTGATCAACGATATTTAATCTTTACAAAAAATGCCAAAAAGTGAAGATTTTATAGCCGATAACGACATCATCTAGATAATTTGTTAAGCATTGCAGGTAGTACAAATGCGTTGGAAAAAGTAGTCCATGGAGAAGAATTATCTTTCGATGATGGTATGGAATTAATGAAAAGTGAAAACGTCTTCAACTTGGGCGCTGCCGCCAATTTGATAAAAAAAAACCTAACTGGTAACACTATAACTTTTGTTGCTTCATACTACCTGAACTATACCAATGTTTGCGCTGCCAGCTGTCCACTTTGTGCATTTTATAGAAAAGGAACTGAACCTGATTCCTATACCCTAACAATTGAACAGATCTTAGCAAGGGCAAAAATTGCGATAGAGCAGATGAAAGCAACAGAGCTTCATATAGTTGGTGGATTTCATCCCAAATTGGGACTTGACTATTACGAAAAAATGGTAAGTGAAATCAAGAAGGAATTTCCATCAGTAACGATAAAAGCCCTCACTCCAGCTGAAATACATTTTATTTCTCGTATTACCAAGAATTCAGTTAAGGAGGTACTTTCGAGGCTAAAAGATGCAGGACTCGATGCATTACCCGGAGGAGGAGCAGAGATATTCAGCAAAGACGTCAGGGATATTATTGTGAGAGGCAAATGTTCTGGAGAAGAGTGGCTTGAGACTGCTGGAATCGCGCATAAGATGGGAATAAAAACAAATTGCACAATGCTTTTTGGTCATATTGAAGAGCCACAACATATCATCGATCATTTGATTAGAGTTCGAGAATTACAAAAGAAAACGGGTGGTTTTATTACTTTTATTCCTTTGAAGTTCAGCCTCGACAATACCGAACTTGAACAAAAGGGATTAATTGAAAAAGAAAGCTCTTCAATATATGATCTGAAAGTAATTGCTTTATCACGGCTTATGCTTGCAAACACAATGAAAAATATTTCTGTTTATTGGGTTGCACTAGGAAAGAAATTAGCTCAAGTTGCGTTATCATATGGTGGAAGCGATCTTGTTGGTACCGCATTCTCTGAAGAAATTTTTAGAGCGGCAGGTAAAACTACAGGAACTTCAGTTCAGGAATTAGTATCATTGATTAAAGATGCGAAATATAATCCTCAACAAAGAGATACATTTTTCAACATCTTAAATCACGTCATATGATAAATCGCGTTATGAATTATTGTTAATTATCTATAACTTTGGATTTTTTTGCCGTTACTATCTATGAATAGTAAATCATCATACGAAAGAATGTTTTTGCGCTTTGCATTTTGAAGTAGCGCTACGATTGAATTCTTTCCCTCTTGTCCCATATCGATTGTAAGATCATTTACATACATCTTGACAAATTTCTCAATCAGCGACTTGGGATTACCTCTGCCAAATTGCATTGAATATTCTATCGCATCGTCTAAATGTTCTAGTCCATACTTTATGGAATTCCTGAAAAGATCATCAAACTCAATAATTTCTTCAATCGTTAGGGACCGTTTACTTATAACATTAATTCCTAGTGGAACAGGCATTCCGTTGGTAGTATCATGCCACCATCTCCCAAGATCCAGAATTTTTCGGAATTCATTTCCCAATGAAATCTGTGCCTCATGAATAATTAGACCTGCATCAACCAAGCCAGATGATACATGTTTTGGTATTTCACTAAAGGTAAATTCTGTCCCAGCAAATTTCCCGATTGCCAGATTAAGCAGAAGGTTTGCGGAGGTCATTTTACCCGGAATCCCTATCCTACACTTGTTCAAATTCTTTATTTCGATGCTTTTTTTCGAAATTACAACAGGACCATAATTAATTCCAAAACTTCCACCACTATTCAAAATGACGTAATCATTAATGAAAGCATATGCGTGAGCCGAAATGGCCGTGATGTCTAATTCATGGTCAATTGCCCGTTTGTTCAATTTCTCAATATCTTCAACGACATGTTTGATTTCAAAATAAGGCGATCCAATCTTACCCGAAGCAATCCCATAAAACATGAAAGCATCATCCGCATCAGGAGTATGTCCTAGTGTTACTCGTTTCATAAAAAAGTGAACATTCTGTCGATATTTTTGTTTTACAGTATTAGAGCCCTGGTGATGAGAAATTGGGAAAATGAAATGAATACTGTGATATGAGCATGCATTTGTATCTGACCAAGCGCATTATCGCTAAATAACTCTGATTTGATCTTAAGGAAGATTTAATAATCCTGGATAGATTTTTTGTCGTTTGTAAGATGCCAAAATTCAAGTCCACACAGGATATCTTGAGAATTATAGGAAATAAGGATCAAATTCGTAATTTCGGTGTAATTGCTCACGTAGACCATGG
>JAICQW010000160.1 GCA_025937665.1 Nitrososphaeraceae archaeon
TGTAGGAATCCTAATAGGAACAGATTACAATATTGGAGGTATACCAGGAATAGGGCCAAAAACTGCATTGAAATTAATTCAAAAATATTCAAAATTGGAAAATATTGATCAACTTCAAGAACAGTTGTCTAACGTTCCATACGAGGAAATTAGAGAACTATTTTTGAAACCCAAAGTTGCTAATGTTACTAATAATGATATTAAATTTGAACCTGTCGACTATGACAAGGTAGTCGAATTTCTATGCACGGAAAAAAACTTTTCACCAGATCGTGTCAATTCGGCCCTACAAAAAGTTCAAAATTCAGAAAAAAATAAGAACCAATCGTTGGAAAAATGGTTCTAAATCTATTTCTTTAATAATTATTTTTGTAAGGTATTCACTATTTCTTTGAAGGTAATAGTTCTCTTCTCTTCAATTCTTTTCTCTTTTCAGTATCAAATCTTCCAAGCTCATATTGATTCATATCGACAAATTTCATCCCTTTCATGAGTAGCGGGTGTACCTCATTAATTTTCTTAAAAATTTGTTGACATATGTAGCGATAATCAGGATGTCCTTGAGCAGTAGTACGCAATTCAATCACATGGTAAAGTTCTCTCAAATTTATCTTTATGAAATATGGGTATTTATAAGCAAAGTTAACGGCATACTGAGCTTCAACCGGCATTGTCTTTGCAATATTTTGATAAGTATTGCTGGAAAGATACATGCAATCTTTAAAATCTTTTTCCATACCCGAATCAGTAATTTCTTTGGGAATGTCATAACCATGTTTAGTAGAAAGCAATTGTCTCTCCATTGTAAGAATTCTGTGACGATGCAAATCTCGAAACATACCAAAATTAGTAAACATTTCGAACAAGTATTCAACCATCTCAAATGCCCTGCCTGGTCTGTGCCTTCTATTTCCCCGAAATTTCGTATAAGCCAAGATAATTTCATCTCTTCTTGCTTGCGGAAATGATTTGACTAATCTTGTTATATCGTGTAGTGATTGTCCTTGTGCATTTTCATATAATATTGCAGAAACAACTTTCACTTCTGCATCTTTACTATCCATAAAATCGATGAGCCTTATATCCATAGGAGAATATTCAGGTTTAATATCCTCCAGATATTTATCAGTCAAATTTGATATTTCCTTTTTGGTATTTATCATAAACGACTGAAGCGATTTACCATGTTTTTCATTTACTCGTTTGATAAAAGACGGTATTACACAATCTAGTTCAGAATTTAACATAAGAGCTAAATCCTTGAGCTCATCTAATTCGGAACAGTATAAACGTGTTAAAAGGTACTCAAATGCTCTACCATTTCCGGTTATACCTAAATTTGTAAGGGTAGAGGCTGGCAGCAGATTACGTAAAATGTCAAGTGATTTCGATCTCACCGTACTATGATATACCTTCTTTGCAGATTCAATATCTTGGTCGTCAGATAGTTTGGTAAAGATCTTCTCTGATTTTGAAATTGAATCGAAATACATGAAATCATCGATAGATTCTATTTCTGAGATATATTTCTGCATTCGATTGATACTTTTACTATAAACGTCAAATGAGTGATCACACGATTCTATGTAGAGTTCCGCATACTTTGATTCAAGTATTTTCTCATCTCTATAGTATTTATACATGTTACCAACTTTCTTATCGAAAGGTATGTAGCGAGAGGATTTTTCCAAATAAGACAATCCGATTCTTTGATCCTCAATTTTTTTTGCTGCGATATTGGAGATCCACTCTACAGCAACTTGCGCTTCCCCCAATTCCGCAACAGAATCATCGCCATATTCTGACAATATCTTACTATAAAATTCGCTTCCTCTGTCTGCATTTGTTGCAAATTCATCCAAGAATATCTTTCTCATTGTTTTGTCAGAACGAGAATATCTCGACATCAGCGCACCTCTGTCGACCTGTCTAGGAGTTATGATAGCAAAGACATGCTTATCAGAATTAGAAAAATGTTGATTAAGTATTGATTTTTCTTTATCCGAAAAATCATAATCAGTGTTGAAATTCATAATATTAATAGAAAATAATCCTTATACTTATTTTTTGAGCTCATAGTAATTACAAATTGCCTACACATCTAGTATTAAAACATCTACTAAATTATTGATTATTTTTAACATTGCCATCATTATATCCGTATGTTAATTCAATCTCATGAGCGACATAAAGCTCGAGTTTGTCGGTAAGCAGGTAAAAGATATGTATGGAGCATATGTGGGAAAGGTAATCGGACTAGTCACGGATATCGATGGTTCTATTGAGTCGGTAGGTGTAGATTGTGGTTCAACTGGATTACAAAAACTCTCATACGAACAATTACTCGTCCAAGGAGACTATGTGATCTTTATACCAAAGTGGCGAATGGAAGCTCAAAAATTACTTAGACAAAAAAATCTTACTCTCAAGAGGGTTAAGGCGCTTGAAAATTTGGTAGAAGAAAACGATCTCATGAAAGACGATGCTGAGGTTTTACATCTCATTTATGAGAAGAGATTAGTTGATTTGGAAAGTAACGAACAAGAGGTCGTAAATACATTGAATTCAAGATTGCGAGAGTTGGAAGTACAAGGCACAACTATCAAAACGATTATTTTCGATGCAAAGTTACAATATAGGAGTAATGATATCCTTGAAGAAACATATCAGGAAATCAATACAAATTCTACCGAGTTGTTAGATCGTATTCAACTGGAAAAAGATGAGATAAACAGCTTTCTCTCAAGAATTACTCAACCATATTCAGAGATAGTCACAACCGGATCAGAAGGTAAGAATATCGATCAAACACAAATAGAGGAGCAACATGTTAACGAGACGGGAATGGAAACTGAGACTAGTGACAGTGAGGCAATCAAGGAACAGAGTTCAACAGTATTTGGTGATTCTCAAGACGATGAGATGGAAGGTAATTGGCTAAATGAAGTTCTTACTAAAGATGCGGCCTAGTAATCTGTAACTGAATTTCGACGAAATAGCACCCTCTCTTATTTTTCAGCTTTTTTTAGAGTATATTATTCAGATGATAACAAACAAGTTGCACTATCAATGTAGTTATGTTCTAGATTATTGTGCCAATACATTAAAATAAATAAGTTTAGTGTATCTTCATATGAAATACAGAAGTAGAACAGAAATAGTAGCAATGATCCTAGAAGCAGCCAATGGCAGTGCAACAAAGACCAGAATCATGTACAAAGCTTTTCTTAGCTATGCTCAATTGAGGGAATATCTTTCTGTACTCATTGAAAATAATTTGCTAGAATATTTAGAAGGCTCACAAAACTACAAAACTACAGAGAAAGGATTGAATTTCCTGAAAATGCACAATGAAATTGGCGAACTATTACAAACCTCTATAAAAGAACAAAGAATATAAAAAAAGTTACTTTTTTTACTCTTTAATCTCTTTTTTTATTATTCATATTTAAACGACTAGGATTTTCTATAAAATTCATAACTAGAACCAAAGTTTTATTATTGTTGTGATAACGTCCGGGAGGTTCAATATCACTAGTGATATATATGTTAAAATGGTACTTTTGACATTATAACTGCCAAATCTTTTCATGAAATGCGGAATATGTAAGGAAAAAATAATTAGAGAAAAAAGAAGAGAACATCTTAGATTTCACAAATTGGATGATACACTAGTGGAATGGTTAATTGAAACCGATGATGATTTGATCTCACTTTACGAAAAACATTAGAGTTTACTTAGAATATCCAACCAGCTAGCATTTTTGAATATTATCACTGTAAACAAAAGAATTAATTTGAACGGATCCAGATACTATCACCATGTCAGAAAGTCCTCAAGTATCATGTCCTTATTGTGCATCGAAATTTAGCAATAACGAAGAATTATCCAAACATATTGATAGAATACATGGTGATTCTGGTTTGTTAGAAGGCGACCGAAGACAGTGGAAATAAAAGGAAATAAACTATTAATAAAAACAAACCCGATTCTAAACTCAAAATTTGTTATTGTCATATCGACGTAAATTTAAGAGATAGTGATCAACACTATTACCTAATTTGATAGAGTGAGCCTATTGCAAATCTAAAAATTCAATCTTATTTCGAATTACCACATTATCACATCTTGGTATCAAACAATATCAAATTTTTCTAAAACATTCTTTAGACATTACATAAGAACGATATGTAATTTGGTATTATAATAATAAAGAGTTATATCTCTGATTCACCATTATTTACATAGATAAGAAATGAATTCCCGCCTGATCGGGAAAAAAAACAGACTCCAAAAACACGAGTATTTGAGAAACACTATTGAATTGCAATATAAGGAGTGTAAATCATGTAATACAAGATCACAGTTTGCTTGCGTTGTTTGTGGGTTTTGTTGGAGCTGTCATTGGAAAGTGGAGCAATTGGCCAAAATCCCAAAGTATCTACTCGAGGATGTAATTAGTGAGTAGTATTGGAATTTTAGTATAGGAAATTACAAAA
>JAICQW010000295.1 GCA_025937665.1 Nitrososphaeraceae archaeon
AAACCTATGAAATCTAGAAAGTCTGCACTTCCGCAGAATCCTGATACTGAACGGTTTCCATGTTTTGCTATCCTCATACCTGCTGAGCTAGCCACTATTGCAGCAGCAGTGCTAATGTTAAATGACTTTATCGCATCTCCTCCGGTGCCACAGGTATCAACTAGAGGGCCGGTTATCTTAGGTGAGATTTTAATTGCATGTCGCTTGATTGTTTGAAGGATAGCACTAATCTCTTCGGATGTTTCGCCTTTCATAGACATAGCGACCAAGAAGGATGCAATGGCAGCTTCGGAGAGTTTACCTTCAAGAATGGAATTTACAGTTTGATGAACTTCTTCTTCAGACAACACTGATCTCGAAACTAGTTTTAGAAGTATAGGACGAATATCGAAATTGTCAGTACTCATCTCTTAACAATAGAAACAAAATTAAAAAGTATTTTTTTGCCTTCCTTTGTTAACACTGATTCCGGATGAAATTGTACTCCTTCAACTAAGTATTGTCTGTGTCTAATTCCCATTATTTCGCCGTCATCCAATGCCCACGCGGTCACCTCAAGACAATTAGGAATGGTTTTTGAATCAACTACTAATGAATGGTAACGAGTAGCCTTAAAAGGATTATCTATGTTTTCGAATAGCCGATCCGAATTGTATTTAATATAACTTGTTTTTCCATGTCTGGTTATTTTGGCATTTATTACTCTTCCGCCAAACGCATCTACTATTCCTTGGTGTCCAAGACATACTCCAAGGATGGGCATCTTTGAGCCAAAATTAGTTATAATGTCTGAACATACCCCAAAATATTTCCTATCAGCTGGGTGTCCTGGCCCTGGTGATATAACTATGGCATCTGGATCCATTCTGTTAATAGATTTAAGTGTGATCTTATCATTTCGAATTACCACAGGTTCAGTATGCAACTCTCCCATGATTTGGGCCAGGTTGTATACAAACGAGTCATAATTATCTATAATGAGAATTTTCAAATTCCATCATCAATCTATTAGGATATTCTTAGCATAGATGAAGTATAACATAATTTAAACCGTATCACCCTTAAATATGCTGCTGCGTTATACTGTTTTTTGTTATATAAAGATATGTAAGGTAAGCCTTGTTACTCATAAATGTTCTTTCGAATAAATATAATACAATAGAGTGTGAGATATAAACAACTAATTTTAACGAGATAGAATATACTAAAACGATGTGTTTTTAATAGTTTAACATTAAATGCCGGTAAATATTAAAATTAGGTTAACCATGTTTAAATTCAATCATATTTAGGGATAGATTTGGCTAAGATATTTATAAATGGTTATGGAAATATTGGCCGCCGCCTTGCCTCCGCGCTTTCTCTTGACAAAGAAATTCAATTTGTGGGAATAGCAAAATATACGGCAGATGAGAAAACTAAAGAAGCTTTAGAAAATCGCTTCAACGTATATGTTCCTAAAGATATCGTAAACAAGTTCAAAGAGAAAAATTATGATATTGCTGGCACGCTGACAGAAGCAATTGGTGAAAGCGATTTAATTATTGATGCAGCAAAAGAGGGTACTGGATACGATAATAAGAAAAACCTATATGAGCCAATGAACAAGAGTGCTATTTTTCAGGGTGGTGAAGAAAGGCATGGTGACAGATCGGTAGCTGAAATGATTCATAATTCCAGAGTAAATTATGATAAGGCACTAGGCAGAAAATATGTTATTCAAGGGAGCTGTAACGTTTCTGGTATGGGAAGAATTATACAGCCATTGATAGAAAATTTTGGCGACGAAATCAGAAGGTTTGATGTCTCTCTTATCCGAAGATGGGCTGATCTTGAAGATTCAAAAGAAGTAAAAGATTCTATCGAGTGGGATAAAAATCCTCACCATCAAGATGACGTCAAAGATTTTATTCCTTCAGTTAATCTTT
>JAICQW010000167.1 GCA_025937665.1 Nitrososphaeraceae archaeon
ACTTATATGATACAAGAAAAAGAAACAAAGAAAAAAGAAGCAGAAAAAGGGTAAGACCAATGCTGTAGAAATGTAAGTATTATTATTTTTAATCTGCTTCTCTATAAATAGTCATAAAATTCTCGTCAGACCTATCTTTATCAATGCATTAAGTCGTTGCTTGTTTCTATTCAGGAACAAAATGGTAGGTTCATCATCACGAGAGGAAGAACCATCAACTACCTCAATAGCAATAATTGCCATAGTGGCGGCATTAGGATTGCTTGGAGTAGTAGTGGTAACAGTAGCAGTAACTATTCCACAACAACAAGTAGAAGCCGCTGGCTGTATTAATCCAAACGTACCAGGTGGTGGAAGCCGAGCATTTAATGCTAGTCAAGGACGTTGCGCCAGGTAAGGACAGGAGAATCGATTCACCAACGGAAATGACTAGAGCAGTAAAATCTGAAAAAATGGAATGTGATCGCTGTAAAAAAGTGCTGGACCCAGTGGCGAATAAGGGAGAAGAGTTTTACATTTTAAGCGTTGATATCGGGCATACAAGAATAGGAGTTACCTTAGATAGCGAAGAAGATGCTGATGAGATGAGAGCAGCAAGCACAATTGAATCTGATCTATGCTCCTCATGTTACAAAGCCATGATCGCGATTTTAAAGAAAGAACTCAGAAATGACCAGTAACATAATTTTGGAATTAGTATACCCTGAGAATAAGAATAAGAAGGATAAGAAAAGAAAAATGAGTTATTTAATTAATTAATTAAATAAATAAGGTAATAATAATAATAGCATTACATAATCTCTAGCAGCGGCAACTAGCCTTAGATCTTACTTTCTAAGGAAAAGAAGTCAGAATGTCACTATCTTTTCTCAAGATTCTTACTCCTTTATAAAGCCCCATCCCTCATTCTTTAATATTTTGCAATCCTTTACCGTAGTTTGGTTATAAATGCCATCAAGACTCTTTTATATTAACAAAGGACCAGGACGTGTCAGCCAAGCGATCGAGTTGAAACAGAGTGGAAAGTGCAGGCGTTGTGGAAAGTACTTTACCTCCGACGAACAAATTGTAAGTAACGGGAAAAGAAAGAAATATTATCATAAGGAGTGTGCACAGAGGCTGAATATCCTTATACACCGCCCTAAAAGATTAGAGATTAAGCAATCGGCTCCTGTTTTAAATCCACAAGAATCAGGAACCACTATTCTCTTGGAGATAAAAAAAGAGATCTAAGGTCTTTGTTTTAGCTGTTTTTGGTTATCATTATAGACAGGAGAAAGAGAAGAATAAAGCAAACATTCTTAGCTTTTCTACTATGATATATGTAACCAGAAATAGAGTAATTGAGTAATAATAAGAATAACAATGACGAACCCCCCGCGCTGCTTTTCCTTTCCCGATTATGGATTAGTTGTTTCTTTTTCTTTTCCTCTCCCTTCTCTTTCACATTCTGTCTTTGCGGCAGACTAAACACAATACATTCTTTAGCATTTCAATCTCTGTAACGATTTGAACAGTATCGTTCTCTTTCAACAGCTCTGCTCTTTAGAGAGCAAGTCATAAAGAACTGGCTTAGAAAATATTGCTGAGGTCGTGGGTTCAAATCCCACCCGGTCCATTTCTTTCTGTTGTACAACTATGGTATTGATTTGAGCTCATCTTGATTAGTTGGAGGACAAATTCAGCAGCAATGCTTTTGCTGTATTTCAGCATCTATTTCTAAAACACTGTTGATCAAAAAGACAGATTGAGAATCATTGGCAATGCTAAAGTGGAGGACGTCATTACTTTGGTAAATAATGCTTTTCACCGTCAATTTCCACTATCTCGACAGGCAGATGTTTGTCGCCTACCAAGTTTTGTGCTATCCGAAAAGCAAGTGCCGATATTGTCAATGAAGAGTTAACGCCCAGTGCTGTTGGCACAATGGCACCGTCTACCACATAAAGCCCATTGTAAGTCTGTGTCTTATTGCCAGCATTACTGCAGTCATACACCTCACCTAAGCTGTTAACAACTCCTTGTGTATTGTCTTTTCCCATTATGCATCCACCCAGTGGGTGTAGTACTACTGTAGAGCTCCTTTGTGGATCCGCTGGATCCCAAAAAGGTATTGAAAGACTCTTTGTTCCGCCTTTACCGATATGCTCAGCAAGGCGCTCCATTGATTTTGTCATTTTAGTAAACAGATTTTTCTGTTTTTCTAAATCAAATTCAAAGTCGACTGCATGCATATGATTCAGATCCCAGGATTGCTTGAGCTTTATCTGACCGTCCCCGCTGTCAGTACCCATTCCTGACAGAAGCATAAGATGTGATAGGTCTTGTTCAGAAACAGCTAAGGGCAGGTTTGGGTTAGGAATAGGAACCGGCGAGTTCTGATTTATCAGCATCATCAGATCCTGTACATAACCTATACCGATGAGTGCCATCATTTTCTTCATAAGATCTGCATTTGAAACAATACTGGATATTCCTGCAAACATCGTGGGCAATCCGCTGTCTTCAATTGTATAAACAATTTCATTACTTTCTCTAAATCTCACGGCAGATGTCACGGTAGGAGCTCTACTTACTTCTTCTATATTCATCTTTGTTGGTTGAATGACGCCAAGCAGATCCCCATTTGTAGAGAAGCGCTTTCCAAGCATTTCACTCAATTGTAGGTTCTTGCTTCTCGCCCTTTTGTCTGTATTTGCAGATTTGAGGAGTAATTCTGTTGTTCCCACAGAACCTGCAGCAATTATGACCATCTTTGCGACAAGATCCCTTTCTTTTCCATTGTCGCTCCATTTGAAGAATTTTAGATTTACTTTGTACTTCTTGCCATCAACGCCATTTAGGTTGAAGTTATTTTCGCTTATGTCTCTGACACTGTAGTCAGTGTAATACAATCTGTATTTGTATTCACCATCCCGCGGTTCAATGTCATTTACCTGACATAGCGCACGGACACCAATGTAATTTTTCTTCTCCTCGTTGGTCAGTGCATCAAATATCTTCCTGTCATTGGTACGTCGGGCATCAGGAACACATCCAAGAACACATCGTCCTCGCCTTTCACAGATGTTAGTTTCAACAGCATATTTTCGCATAAATTCAGCAAGTTTCACTTGCAGCTTGGCATCATTTTTTATGTTACTTAAAGCAGTGTTAAAGTTCGATCCTGCTTCCCTGAATATGGTTGGAATATCTTTTTGGGGTGGCAGGTCAGTAATCGAAAGGTTTACTGCGTAAATGTCCTCTATATTGTCACTTGTGGGATTAGTTTCTTTATTCATTACGATAGTCGGGTTTGCTAGGCGAATCTTTTCTGCCGCATCTTGAAATGCTTTTGTTCTTGCGAGTTTGAATGTACCATTCGCAGTTGTGGTTGTTATTTTGTTTACACCAATGAAAGTCTTTGCGGCTTCAAAGAAAGGTTTGAGATTGTCATAATCTATATCAAGACCGTATTTAGAATTCCAGGAATCTACGACTACAGGATCGGGTTCCTCGGTGACATTTGCATATACAAGAGAACCCCCGCCCACTCCGCTTGCAGAAACCACATGCACTCTGTCTGAAAGTCTAAAATCGTATAGCCCTCTCCTATTCACTGTTCTTATTATATTGAAAAGTTGTGCCATGCCATTGACATTATTTGGAAAAGCCCAAAAATGGTAAGGCACATCATTTTTTTCAAGATATTCTCGTATTCCTAACTTTTTTTTTGTTTTTGAGTGAACCGAATGCCGACCTGGGCTTACAGGTATTTCATGACTTACCCACCATTGACCACGCTCCAAGATGCAGACTTTGCGCTTGTCCTTATCCTCCTTGTTCTTATCTTCATCTGCGAAGTTGTTCACCAAAGACATGGAAAGAATCGTTCCGCCAAAACCAGAACCTATTACAACAGCCTCAAACTTGTCTTCTCCGTTCTTCTCTTTTGACGAAGGTTGGGTTAGCCTGTCAGTCTTCTGCAAAAAGCTTTCGACTTCATCATATATCTCTAGATATACTTCAGGCTCTTCCTCATTCCATTCACCTGGCTTTTTGAAAGCGTCTTTGGTAAATGGTATGCGGAATGTGCCGTCATCCTCTGTAACTGCGGATCCTATGTCATCGTCTTGAAATGCAAACCATGGATCCTCGTCAAAAGCTTTGATAGTGTAGCCTGAGAGCGGATTCCCATTAGAATCAGTCAGAGTGCCTTTTATGAGAAAAGACATAATTCCTTTATGAGGAGCTTTCATAAAAAATTACTGGAAATTG
>JAICQW010000183.1 GCA_025937665.1 Nitrososphaeraceae archaeon
TGAAATGATCTTTATGCCTCTCCATGAAAGAATGCATAAGTTTCTATCCTCCTATTCTGACAGTGAATTGACTCTCTTGCTTGATATCATGACTAAGCTTATAGAACAAACTCGTGAAGAGTCAAAGAGATTGCGAAGTCCGTAACGAAGTCCTTTATTCACAAGAATTGAAGTTTGGGGGGCTTTACAATTGTAAATCATAATAAGGGGTGGCACATGTAAGCAGCCTATAGGCATGCCATTTCAACTAGATAATTATGATGTACTGATTCTACACTCGCTACTAAAAGATGGCCGTAAGTCATTTCGTGAGATCTCACGTGAGACTGGTATAACTACACCAACAGTCAAAGCAAGATTTAGCCGTCTTGTCAATGTAGGTTTCATAAAATCCGTATCTCCTATTCTTAATTTGGAACTTATAGAAAAAGGAAATACTTTAAGACCAGAACTTGATAAAAAGCACAATAAAATTAATGGGAATTCTGAGGTATCAGAAAATGATAATAAGAAAAATAACAAGCTAGATTCCACTCAGCAACCAGATGGTAAATTCAAACTCAGAAAAGGATTGAAGATTAAGCTAGATTGTGAATTCTGCGGCGGGCCTGTTTCAGCAGAGCCACATGTTTTCAAGTTTGCAAATTATGAGAGATTCTTTTGTTGTAATGGATGCATGTCTGGATATAAGCAAAAATACGCTGGAAGAATAGAATCAATAAAGAGGAAATTTGCAGGAATTGAATAAGATAAGGTGAACTAACCTCTGAATGAAATGGAAAAGGCCTATTTCAAGGTAGTAGGTATGTACTGCATATCATGTAAGTCTGTCGTAGAAAAGCAACTCAAGAATGAAAGTGGCATCAGAAGAATCGATGTGGATTATATGACAGACAGTGTTGTCGTAGAGTTTGATGCTTCACTTATAACAAAGGAAGAAATTAAAGATAGGTTGGAAAAATCAGGTTACAATTTCGTCAGAACAGTTCACTAGTCTTTGTTATGTCCAATCAGTATCCATATTTGCTGGGGTTCTGATCAAACCGACTTTACATTGAGCGGAACATAGATTGCGGACCTTTTCATTCAGATCGTTGATAACCTTCGCTTGGCATCTGGTGAGAGACTCTGCATCTGTTTTCTCGAGAAGTAAAGATGCATTTATTTCTCTGTCAATAGTCGAAAAGACATGACAAAGACAACCAATATTACTCCGGCGCTAATTAGAAAAGATGCTACGCCAATTGAATTATACAAAAATCCACCCAAAGTGAGGCCAACGATACTCGCCATGCCGCCAAAACTACCTGCAACACCCTGTACTGCTCCTTGAAGCTTTGATCCAGCGCGCCTTGATAGTATGGACATGAAAGATGGCCACATAAGACCATTACCCACCGCAAATAGTATTACTGCTCCCGCTACCGCGAAAATATTATTTGACACAAATAGAATAAAATTTGTAGCTAAAATCAAACTTCCAATGAAGACTAATTTTTCCTCTGAGAATTTTTTTAATGCTTTACGTAAGACAGGACCTTGAACAAGAACCATTATTCCACTTAATACTGCATAAAATATTCCCAACTGTGTTATTGACCACTTTAGATCATTTGCTGCATGAGTCGGAAAGACAGCATAATAAATATTAAATCCTAGGAATATTAAAAAATATAGTACAAGTAAAAAAGAGATGTGTCTTAGTTTGAAAACATCTTGAAATCTGGGTTTTGTGGTGTTTACCGTGGAATAGGTCTCTCTGCACTCCTGTGCGAAAACTTTTCTAATGGTTGTCTTTTCAGGAACTAAAATTTCTTTTGATGAGGGAATAGACTTGGATTCTCTTAATAGAAAGCCTATCACAATTATCGTAACCAAAGATAGAATTAGCGCTGCTAAAACTGGCAATATTGATCCATAGATGGTTCCACCCAAAATTCCGGCTAATGCCGGACCTAGAATAAAGCCGAGGTTAGAAGATATTGCCATCTTTCCAAAGTTATTACTCCTGCTTTCATCTGAGGAGAGATCAGAAAGATAAGCATTGGCAACAGAAATATTTCCACCAGTAATCCCGTCAATTGCTCTGGCAAGAAATAAGATAAACAACGGAACAATAACGACAAATGTTCCGATAAACTCGATATTGATACTAAAAGTTTTTTCAGCGGGCAAAAATAGTGCAAAAAGAAATAGGATCCAGCCAACTGATGTTCCTACATTACTCAATAGAAGAACTTTTTTGCGTCCAAAAGCATCAGACCATCTTCCTAATATCGGAGATCCAATAAGTTGGAAAGCAGGATAAGTAGCGGCAAGTAGTCCATAAACTATAGCATCGCCTCCAAATTTCATGACTAAAAAAACTAGAAAAGGTAAAACAATGCTAAAGCCAAGAGTGCCTACAAAATTAACCAGTAATATAGGAAAAAGTGAAGGTGGTTTTACTAGACTAGCCACTATTTAGGCTGCAATAATGTTCCTTTTAAGACTTAAGGATGCGATCTCAATATATGAGACGTCCAATAAAGATAAGAAAGTCACAATGAATAAGGTGATCACGGAATAATACACAGAAGGACGATTACACTTTACAGAACAGTAACAGCTGATAAACTCACATCTATAACCACTAGATTTGATGTTCTTCATCTTACAGGTTTGGTTTTGCAGGAATTGAAATTTTTCAAAGATTCAGAAAAGGTGGTTGTCCCTATTTGTTAAATACTACTTATCTGAAATACATAGGTGGCTGAAAACAAGAAGAAAAAACAGTCTAATCGTTCCTGTGATGTTCTAATTATAGGCAGCGGCTCTGCTGGTCTTCGGGCTGCTATTGATGCTCATGATGCTGGTGCTCACGTTCTTATAATTAGTAAAAGGAGATCCTCACACAGTGCTTGAAAGAGGGGGTATCAACGCGGTGCTTCACTCGTTGTGCAGAAATCCTCGATCGCCGGTCATTTTATGGCAAAATGGTTTGATATTGCACTTCCAGATATTTATCGATAAGGAATTAATTTCTGAACTCCTATAAATTAGAGAAGTTTCCAAATCAAGTAGCTTAAATTCTCTCTAATTGGTTGTGATGTTGAAACAAGATCAATATAATGCCCTCATAAACAGCTTTCATTAATATCTTCTCGTTGTGAAAGTCCACGCACATAGAGTAGAAAATGTTTAGGTGCATGGCGACAGCTGCCTCGTTACTTTGACAGAGGACATCCTTAAATATCATATATGTACACACATCCTGATATCTATGAAAGTGAATGTATCAATTTTTAGTAACATAGCGGCAGTGGCAGCAGTATTGGCAACTCTTATGATAACGGCAGCAACACATGGTTTGACAGATTTGGTTTTCGCACAAGGAGCAGCAAAATTTGCGTTCAACCTCACAGGTAGCGAAGAAGTCCCTCCGGTTCAAACCAGTGCAACAGGCTTGGCTGATATTTCACCATATACTATAGCAGGAGACTCGATAACATATAATGTAAATGCTACGAACATCGAGGATGTTACAGCAGGACATATTCACTTCGGTAAACCAGGCGAAAATGGACCTATAGTATTTACAATGTTCAAATATGACCCTCCTAGGAACGAGGTATTAGAAACTGGTACAATTACTGCTGATAAACTCGAAGGACCAATGGCTGGGAAGCAAGTATCTGATCTGGCATTTGCTGGTGCTAACGGTTCATTATACATGAATATTCACACAGTAGAAAATCCTAATGGAGAGATACGTGGTACATCTTCTGTTCCGCCATAAGTATAACACTGAATCTTAACAAGATGCAGTAATAGCTACTAGATTGATGTCGCCAGTAGGAAGCCTCAAGAGTCGTAATACAAAGTTGTCACTGTCGTGCCAA
>JAICQW010000308.1 GCA_025937665.1 Nitrososphaeraceae archaeon
TAAATGAAGAAATACAGTTTGACCATCTTAGTTTGATGGTAAGGGTAAAAAAAGACGAATTAATCAATACTTTGATCACTGAGGGATTTAAGCGCGTAAAATTCGAAAACAAAAAACCTACCCAGATAGGAAGCGGTTTTGCGAAGATGTTAATTAAGCCATGGGAACTGCACGTAAGGCTATTGGATCTACAGCAGCAAGGGTTGATAGCTATTCAAGCGGAGGTAGAAATTTCCAGAAAGTATATTCAGCATATACGTTCGGTTAGGGCTCCAGTTATTTATGAAATTGAGACCATATTGAAAAAACACAAGATAGAATACAAGATTTGGAATGCAAAGGTTAGAGATTATATTACAAATATTATCGACAATCATCAGATCAAACTCAACTCACCAAAGTTCCCTGCCATGAGATGGAGGTCAATGCTATTCTTCGCAGCTGTCATTGCGATGTTTAATGCGTTTAAATTTGCTGGGATTATTTAGTTTCGTTTCACATATCTGGATAGGGCACCTCAACAGCGTCAAGTCGCCTAGCTCAGAACATAATGTTACACCATTCAGTGGAGGGACTTCTTGTCGTCAATCCCGATTCACATTGCTCACAGGACATCTGTAGTGTGCTGTTGAACGATGTAACCTTAGCGCGAGAGCAACCATTGCGACTTATCCTATGATGTCCATTTGAGTCGTATATCAAAAAGTAATTTCCCCGAGTTGCCTTTCTGCCATTTTACTTGAACTTACTTATTGTGTCTCAAAAGTCGGATCCATTTTAGTACGTTCCCTTCATTAACTTCCTTACGCTGCGCCGAGTAGCGCTAAGCTAAGTACCTTAGACAAAAAAATGTTAAAAGCAAAGAGAATTTACTGACCGCAGGTAAAATGAGTAAACCACTGTTTGTGTGCATGAAATGCGGACAGGACTTCACACGAGAGTATGGTGCGAGAAGGCACAATAGGATTCACCACCTTGGAAGGTCACCAGTTGTAGGGTACACGGACTATATTATTGGAAGGAGCGGAGGCAATATTCCTCCACCTACTGAAATTCCTCCTCGGTTACTTGCTATAAGGAAAAGGAAAGGAAAGATGATGAAAAATGGACTGGCTAACATTAAAACGAAGTCACCATTTACCGTTTACCCCGACTCAACTTCTGATAATCCTATTTCTCATAAAGTTGTATTTTCCCCTGATGTATTAGACACTCAGCCAAAGAAGAATGAACCGCTAGATGAAATTATTGCTAATTACTCTGATATGGTCCAGCTCATGAATTTACAAAAAGTGCTATCTGGGAATACCAATATGACATTGTTGCCAACCGCAGTAGCAACTATTTCAAACACAAATAGTCAAACTTCGGAAAGCAGCTTTCTAGGAGATATCATAACCAATTTTAAGAATTTAGCTAGACTTCAGGGACTGGTTAGAGAGCTCCGCAACAGTACAACTAATAATTATAATCTATACCAGCCACCTCCAAATTTTCAAGCTCAGCCCACTGCAAATAGTTTTTTCAACCAGATATCTGCAATTGAAACAATTGTGCAAAAACGCGATGACATTTTTGGGTTTTCCGGTGTCGTTTGTGACCATTGTGTAAGTTTTGAGTTTATAGCACATTATTTTGATAACCCTGGATAGCCCGAGATAGAATTGTCATACCAACAAAGCATATATGCAAACAAGCGTCATTTCAGCAGATTTTGAGGGAAAATGAGAACCACGATCTACA
>JAICQW010000207.1 GCA_025937665.1 Nitrososphaeraceae archaeon
AGTTGTAATAGGAATTATTTTTTCCCTAAACCTATTAAGCAAATATCAGGCTATTATCCTTGAACCTAACAAATATTCTTTGTTATCCTAATTGTATACAATTATTCAAATTATACAAGCAGTCATGCTAATGTGCATCAAAATTATTCATTGAATAATACCTGATTGTTGGTTCAAAGAAATGATTACTACTTTTGGTGCGTGCCACAATCGACAGTTTTTTCTATTGGTAATTCTGGCTTTTTTGGCTCTTGTAGATTTTCTACTAATTTCCAATTGTTGGCAAGTAGTACTGCATCAATCTCACAATTGGTAATGACCGTATTTTGATAATTGACTATGGGGTTCATTAGATCATGAAAGTTTGAATGTCCTAGCCCCAGAGCATGTCCTATCTCGTGTGTTATCACAAGATTTAGGGTATCTTCCCCCATCCTCACATCATTAAAATTTATAGAAATTCTTATGTTTACCCTTTTTATGAAACCTTTGTCGTTCAGGACGTTTGTAGTTTGACCAACAGTTTTTTCACCCTTATCTTCAAATGAGATCAAAACATCTGCACTTGACGCATTTTGAACTTCCAAAAATTTCACCTTCCCCAATTTCGAGCTCCATTGGTCAAATGAGTTCTTTACTATACTATCTGTTGCGAAGTGGTCACTGTTGTTGGTATGAAATGTTAACACACCGTCATCAAGGCCCTTACCCCAAGTACAGCATACCTCCAAAATATTCTGATTTTCTGAAGTCAGGTCCTTGAATGCAGAAAAGGATTCCGGATATGACAGTATTGCTACAACCATTATTACATTTAGAGAAAAAATAAGGTTGTTTGCACTTTTCAATTATATCAAGTGATATTTTTTGCAATCAATTGTAGCGGTTGTATTACTAATTGAAAATTAGCCTAGGCGTAGTTACCCTTGATAGATGACCTTGCACCGCAAGCCTCACAGACCAAGAACCCTAGTTTTTTTACTTTTTCTGTCCTTGTATCTGGACTTTGACATACAGGACAAATGACATAATCTTTCACGTACCTTTCTATAAGAGCTCCAAAAGATGAAGGTTCCTTTCGACCTAGAAAAAAAACTCTTTCTCCGGCAATGTATCCAGCGGATGCAAGCTCCTTGTTCAAATAAAGTAACAGCTTTTCAGGCTCTCTTCTTAATGCCTTGGGAAATTCCATAAAATTCCTAAAAATTGTTCTCTGCCCTACCCAAATAATTTGAGGCTTGGGAATCTCAAGTCTTGCTGAATCTTTCTTTGAAGCATTAACCAAATCACCCTGAATTCTAGACAGGAGGGTTTCGTACGATTTATCTGCGTTAACCATACTAAATAGTGTGAAGAGGGCTTTAATGTTCTTTGTCATGACGGCGGTATTTTGTTGTCGTGACCGCATCATGGGGTGCAATATCTTGTTCTAAATTAGTTGGTCCATTCATTCATCCATTCTAGGAAGGGTATTATTGGATCCTCATACGTCAGATTTGCGGAATTTTTGACGTTAAATCCCAGCATAATCATCCGTCCCTCTAATTGGCCCACTAGTCCTGGAGGAAGATCAGTACCTCTAAGAGGATTGAATAGCTTGAAAAAGTAATCTTGTTTATAGTGGGCAATGTGCCATGCGTAACAATCTGATAGAATAGTAGGGTCTCTTGATATTCTTCTTGTTATATCGAAACTTATTTTGCTATTGTCATTTTTGATATTAGAATCGATCAAGATTTGCATCGATCTCTTGTTGAAATTTTCTCTCACTAGTTCCTGGTTCATACTTGTGGGATTGCTTGAAAGAACTCTAATTTGTCTTGCTAGTTGTTCCATTGTTTTTCTTGCAATGTCTTTAACATTAGTAATTTCCAAGTCTCCTTTGACTTTATGATCTTTACCAAATATGTAAAATGAAGCAATTATCTCGTCTTTTTGAGTTAACGGGAGGTTACTCTTACCGTTGATGAAATTTAAAATCCTGTTGGGAAAATCACGGGGAAGAAAAATTCCCATATAAGAATCTGAAATAATCAACTTTCGCAGTCAGAAGAATTTGGTTAGTGGTATATTAAAAAGTAATATGAAAAAATAAAAATATAGTTTTGGAAAAAATGAGGTAAGAATATTTAATGCGCGTGTGGTGGAGGAGCACTGCCCTTTGACAAAGCTTCATTAAAAGTACCTGAAGCCTTTTCATGAAATTCAAGTGAAGATTGATCTACTTTTACAGCTTGTGGAGGACAAACCGATACACAGGCCATACACCAAATGCAATCATGCTCACGAATTGGATCTGCTTTGTCAGTGTAATCTTTGCGTTCTTCTTTGACAGTACTACCCGTACCAGCCCAAGTTTGATTCTTTGCCTCTATAGCTGGAACGTCATGTTCTGTTCTATACCACTGGAATACCTGCACTGGACATGCTTCGATGCATGCACCGTCGGCTACACATGAATCCCAATCGACTGCTACCATTGTACCACTTACACCAAGAGGCACTATTTGTTCACCCCTTGCGGCATATGCTGCTTTTACTTCTTCGTTTTCTGCAGCTTCAGCAGCTTTTCCTGGGCCCCACATGAAATGGAACTGTTCTGCATCTGGAAGTTGTATCTTGCCAATAACTTGATGATTTTTTGGAAAGTCTGGATCTATAGGCATGTTAATCGTTTTGATCTTTGTCTGAATATTATATAAACCATATGTGTATTTTACCCCAACCCAAGGGGCTGTCTTGCGGTGAACCGGTGAGTCTATTATCTACGACTTTATGGCTTTTTCAACAGTACTTGCCATCATGTCCAGGTCGTTTTCTGTAACTGAAGGGTGTACTGGCAGCGAAATGACACTTTTTGAAGCCCATTCTGTTATTTCGAGCTCTCCTTTATGAAACTTTGAGTAGTATGGTGTCTGATGAACAGGCGGATCGTAATAGACAGTAGCGCCAATTCCGTGTTCATTAAGAAACTTTTTCACTTTGTCACGAGATTCATTGAAGGCCATCGTATAAAGATACCAATTGTATTTTGCCCTCTGATTTTCATGGGGCAATGCAATATTTTTGTCCCTAATTTTATCACTTAACAGTTGCCCTAGTTTATTTGCGTTGGTTGCTCTCTTGTCCAACATGGATTGAATCTTTTTCATTTGTGTTTTTGCAATTGCTGCCGAAATTTCTGGTAGTCTCATATTGAAGCCAACAATACGTGTATCGTAGCCATCCACCATGCCATGATTTCGAATCATTCGCAGCTTTTCTGCAAACTCATCGCTA
>JAICQW010000204.1 GCA_025937665.1 Nitrososphaeraceae archaeon
GATTCTTATAACGTACTACCAGGTGTAGATGGAATTGTACCAGTTGACGTTTATGTACCTGGCTGTCCACCAAGACCCGAAACTCTAATTCAAGGATGTATGCTACTCCAAGAAAAAATCAAAAGGTCGAAGATTAGATAAATGAGCTCTAATCAATCCAACACTCAAAATGGTTCTGAGCAAAAGGGAAAGGGTTCTGAGTCAGCACAAACTTCATTGTTAAAGAAAACTGAAACAATAACGCCAGAATTTGAAAGCAGTATTGTAAATCAACTAGTCACAAGATTTACAGATAAGATAGTGCAAGTCGTTTATGTACGCCCCGGAAGAACCAAGATTCTCGTTCCGCCAAATCAGATCGTTCAGGTGGCCAGATTCCTTAAAGACAATTTAGAATTTGATCATGCAGAGTCCGTATCAGGGACTGACTATCCAAAAGATAATCAAATCGAAGTAATTTATCATTTGAGCTCTTATTCAGATGAGAAACTTTCATCGCATGTTCTAGCTCTGTCAACAAGAGTGGATAGGAACGATGCAAGACTGCCAACACTAATTGATGTATTTAAAAGTACAGAATATCATGAAAGAGAAACCTTCGAAATGCTTGGAGTATATTTTGAAGGTCATCCGAGAAACGAAAGATTTTTGCTTCCAGAGGATTGGGCTGATATTCCTCCACTTCGAAAGGAGTTCAGAATTAAAGGGAGATAGTGGTATTATTTGGAAAATCTTGACCAAAAGTTTAATGAAACTATTAAGATGGGGCTCGAAATAGTCAAAGAAACTGAAGAAGATAGACTGATGACGCTTAGTGTCGGTCCTCAACATCCCGGCTCAGGACACTTTAGGTTTACAATAAAAGTAGATGGTGATTATGTCGTTTATTGCGATCCTGACCCGGGATACGTACACCGAGGAGAGGAAAAAATGTGTGAATACCGGAATTTTATTCAAAATATCCCTCACCTTGAACGACCCGTAATTCATGATTCTACAAATATTACTTATTCATACAGCTTGGCGGTTGAAGAACTGGCTAATATACAAGTCCCAATTAGGGGACAATACATTCGTGCATTGGCTTCAGAGTTAAATAGACAAGTTTACACACTTTATTGGCTTGGTATATACGGTATATTCCTTGGACACTCTACCATGTTTATGTGGCCAGTAGGAGACAGAGAATTATTCATCGATCTTTTGGAGGCGCTTACTGGAGCTAGGGTTACTCACGCATTTAATATTCCAGGAGGTGTTCGAAACGACATGCCTGAAGGATTTAAAGACAGATGCCTAAGTCAGGTTGCCTATTTTGAAAAGAGACTTGATGAATATGAAGATATTTTTTACAATAATCCATTATTCAGGCAGAGAACTGAAGGAGTAGGTATTCTGACAAAGGAAGATGCCATAAAACTTGGAGTCACAGGTTCAGTTCTTAGAGCATCAGGAATTCCTTTTGATGTGAGAAAAGCAGAGCCGTATGATATCTACAATGAAGTAGATTTCAAGGTACAGTACATGAAGACCTGTGATTCATTTGCAAGATCGATGGTCCCATTCCTTGACATGAGAGAGTCGTGCCAAATCATAAGACAATTACTTGATAAAATGCCACAATCTGGTGAAGTGAGGGCTAAACTACAACCAAATCCTAAGGGTCCAGTTGGGGAGTCTTACAAGAGAGTAGAATCAGGAAGAGGTGCCCTGGGATACTATATTGTAAGTGACGGTACACCAAAGCCCTATAGAGTGAAACTTTCCGTTGGTTCTTTTAGAAATATTCTCGCTCTGCCGCACCTATTGATAGGATCAAAATTGGCTGACATGCCATCAATTTATTGGTCATTAAATTACTGGCCAGTGGAGGCTGATAGGTGAATATGAAAGTTACATCAATATATCAATCTAACAATTACGTCGATAAAGCAAAAATAACAATTGTCAAATTGATTAGGAGAAAGAGTGTATACTAGAATTGGCTACTGCTCCAAAAGATTTTAGATTTGGCAACTTTGTTGGAAGTCTTATTCAGTTAATTTTTTGGATACTTATTATAGTAACATTAGTGGGACTCCCACTAATCTTTATTATCCTATTTTATGTACCTCTTCCGCCTGTAAATGGAGAAGTCTTGACTCCGTATCTATTTTTCTCCATGATGGTGGACCCTACGCGTACCATTCCCATAATCAATTTCATGATTCACACAGATATGTTCAGGGTGGCAGTCTTTCCTGGCTTTAGTTATGCCGCACTTCTGGCTGCCGCAACTATTTTTATTGAGCGCAAGTTCCTCGCAAAAATGCAGTTAAGAATTGGACCGCTTTATGCCGGAAAAATAGAAGGTATTCTGCAATTAATAGCTGATGGTTTGAAATTAATTTCAAAAGAAATCATAGTACCATCGGGTGCAGACAAGCTAATATTTTGGACAGCTCCTGTTGCATTTGTAGTTACAGCTGCAGCTGTGGTATCATTAATTCCTGCAGCTCCCGGATGGGTTGTCGCCGATCTCGACGTGGGCATAATAGCCGTATTCGCATTTTTAGGATTTTTCCCACTTATCGCACTTTTGTTTTCATGGGCTAGTAACAGTAAATATCCATTCATTGGTGGAATGCGAGCGTTACATCAAATGATCGCATTTGAAATTCCATTCATTCTGTCTGCTCTACCGGTAGTAATTCTTGCCGGATCGTTAAATCTTACTGACATGGCTAATGCTCAATACTCATATTGGTTTGTGTTCTTTTTACCAATCAGTGCCTTCGTATTCTATATTTCTTCACTCGCAGAACTAGAAAGAATTCCATTCGATCTTCCTGAAGCAGAAAGTGAGATTGTTGCTGGATGGTTAACTGAAACCTCCGGGATGATTTACGGGCTTATCCAATTAGGGACTTATGTTAAATTATATGCTCTTGCTGGGTTATTTGTTATCTTGTTCCTGGGTGGATGGGCAGGACCACAAATCTTTCCCGAGGAAATCATGCCAGGTTACACGGGAGAAAAAATATACAATGCAACGACTGTAAATGCAGTATTCTGGTTTACCCTCAAAAGCCTTGGTATGATAATGTTGATTCTACTTCCACGAGGCATCAATCCTAGAATTAGAATTGATATATTATTGCATACAGGTTGGTACAAACTAATAGTATTGGCATTCATCAATATCTTCGTTGCTTTGTTACTAGTCTATGGTGGAGTTTTGGGTCCAGGAGGGTTGTTGTCGACATGACAAACTCTGCAGGCGGATTCATAAAAGCTATTGAATCTGGTTCAAAGCATCTTCTTATCAAAAGATTTACACTGAGATATCCAGAAAAGAAACTAAAGTTTGTTGGTGATGGATATCAATTTGATCCAAAGAGGGGCGTAGGA
>JAICQW010000027.1 GCA_025937665.1 Nitrososphaeraceae archaeon
CTTACAGACAATGAAACAAATCAGCTGAAATCACTAGAATCCCCTGTATCCAAAAACATTACAGACGATTCTACTCCAGAATTCCCTGTATCCAAAAACATTACAGACGATTCTACTCCAGAATTCCCTGTATCCAAAAACATTACAGACGATTCTACTTCACCTCTAGAAGATGTTGTAGAAAATGATACAGACGATGTTCCAATTCAACAATTAGAAGATAATCTTAATGAAAATAATGGTTTGATTAAAGTTACTATTGATTCATTACAAACTTATAGAGCTACAGAGGGTTCGTTATTAAAAATTAAGGGAATTTCAGTTCATGATTCTGGAATCGAGAAATTATCTTTTACATGGAAACAAACTGGAGGTCAGCCCATAAATCCTGAGGATGCCCGCATAATTTCACAAACTGTTGCTTCAGAAATTGCACCACAAATAGGAGGAAATACTACGAATTTGACCTTTGAAGTTACAGTCCCCGCGGTAATCTCGAACGATGATGACAAATTAACTTTTGAAATAATAGCACAAGATGATAACGGTAATTCGGGAACCGACTCATTTGACATTTTTGTAGATAACAGTCCCGAATTTGTAGGTACGGGTAACTTTCAGAATAATCCAAACGTGCTTCAAAGTACCATAAACGAAGTAAACGAAGAAAAGAACAACAGTGATTTTCCATTATCTATACAACAAAATATTGAAAAATCTATAGGTGTCTCAACGTCATTAGACAAAGGATTTACTTTTGTCAATATGTGGGGTTCATTTGGTAAGGGAAATGGAAGGTTTGATGGACAAAATGATGTTGATCCATTCAATGGTAGAGTGTACGTTGCTGACTATGCTAACCATAGGATCCAAGTATTTGATACCAAAGGGAATTACATAACGAAATGGGGAACTTATGGCGAAGAAAATGGTCAAATCCACAAAGCCTCAGCTTTAACCGTTGTACCTTCAGGGAATATCTATTTGAGTGACCAATTTAACTATCGTATTCAGGAATTTTCATCTAATGGAACTTTTGTTACCGCATGGGGTACTAAAGGTGAGGGAAATGGACAATTTCTTCATCCACATGTTCCGGGGGTTGATTCTAAAGGCAATATCTACGTAAGCGATAGAGACTTGGCAAATGTCCAAAAATTTACTAAGGATGGAAAATTTATTATGAAATGGGCTGAAGAGGGTTCAGAAGACGGTCAACTATCAAAACCTGAAAGTGTCATAATTGATTCGCATGATAATATTTATGTTGCTGATTTTGGGAATCATAGAATTCAAAAATTCTCTAATGATGGCCAGTTCATTCTAAAGTGGGGAACCAAGGGCGTAGGAGATGGTGAGTTCAATGGACCTGCAGGTTTATCAATTGATAGAAACGACAATATATACGTCACCGACAGGAACAACAATAGGATACAAGTGTTTACTGCCGACGGAACATTCCTGACAAAATTTGGTATAGAGGGTAGTGGACAAGGCCAATTTATTTTACCAGAAGGAGTGGGAGTCGACAAAGATACAGGTCTAGTTTATGTAGCAGATACTGGCAACTTCCGCATACAGGTATTCAAACCCGTAGCCTCGTCCATTACCGTAGCTTGAAAAATTACATTAATAACAAGAGAGCTAAAAATTGAATCCTTCCTATCGAATCTCATGAATTCAGATAATTTGGATAATATCAGTAGTCAAAATAGAAACATATCGTTAACAAGAGAAAAATTATTCTGATATTGGAACTACTCTGTAAATAGCTCCTTCATCAGTCCCTCGTGAAGCTGATACTACGTACAAATATCCATCCGGACCAACCTTTAAATCAGTGATAACGCCGAAATTTTCGCCAAATACTATGCTACTGGAATCTTCCTTCTTACTGTACAGTAAATCTTCCAGATCACCGGATAAATCCAAGGAATCTCTATCGGAATTTAGATCAAAATGAAAAAGTGTTCCTTTTTTTGCAGAACCTACAAAGATATCATTCGCATACTGTTCACCCAGTTTTTCAGAGTTCAAAAATACTAGAGCAGTTGGTGCTACAGGTTTGTCCCAGACAAACTCTGGATCGCTATACTTTCCTTTACCAGTGAAATCTACAAATTCTACTTCTTTTTCAGAATCATCAAATAGGCTCTCTTTTTCCCTTGTCTGATTTAGCTTCCAAATTCCTTGTACTTTTTCCCATCCGCTGTTGAAACCCGGTTTGACAAGATTGATTTCATCCCCAAATTGAGGACCATTCTCTGTATCCCATAGATTATCAGTTAGCGGATCAATACCAATACCAAAGCTGTTTTTTATTCCATATGCATAATACAGATTAAGAGGAGAATCATCTCCAAGAATTCCAGATCCAACAGATTTACCATCTTGAGTGATTCGTAATATTCCTGCACGACCATCGGGGGAAGTTCCATTCAAAATATTTTGCGCTTTCGTGTCATAACCTGTCTTGTTTTGATTAAACTTTGTTGATTGTAGATCTCCAACAGTAAGTAAAAGATTTCCATCCTTATCCATCAAGAGTTTACCTCCATTATGACTTGGCCCTGGTAAACCTGGTAAGGTGAGGATCAATTTGGGATTTGTGAGAGTATTGTTTTTTCTATTTAATTCATATCTAGATACATGATTTTCACAATTCTGTGTATCAGATACTTTATCTTTTATGCATTGCGTATGGTACAAATAAACAGGTGAATTTCCTTGAGGACTGTTATTTGCATTTCCGGACGAGGCAATACCCAATAGACCGCGTTCATCTTTGAATCCTACGTCCATGTGGAGTATTGGTCCCGTAACGTTACCATTAATTAACTCATATACATTACCAGTATTTTTTTCTGCTATTAGGAGATCATCATTCTCCAAAAAATCAATAGCGGTAGGGAAATTAAAATGCTTGGCAACCAATTCAACCTTAAGGTCAGAGTCTCTTACTAAAGGAGCAGGATTTGTTGCATTTTGGCCTTGCACCCTTTGATCGGGTAAATAAGTTAGTAAATACAGGCAACATACTAAGACAATTGAAAGTGTGATTGAGATCAAATACATGATTTGACACAATAAAGCTAGTATATCTAGTTTTTGGACACCGACTCTATCCCTTCTAAATGTAGAGCCAGAATAGTCCTTTTACCTATCCAATTGGTAACTAGTCACTTTGTTCCTAAATGATGAAAGCTTGATTCGATACCTTGCATGGGAGTACTAATTGCAATCATGCATCGCATTTATTTTCAAATATCATAATTGAAATTCAGGTTTCGATCCTATTAATATAAGGACAACGTCTGGTTTTACTTGTTGTCCAAGAAATCTCTTAACATTGAGAAAATACTTGCATCCGTTGATTACCCTCATTTCCCCTATCTACAACATAGATATTATCAAATGGATCTACTTCAATACTATAGGGAACGTTGAATTGTCCGGGACTATTTCCCTCGGATCCCCACTTCATAAGGAAGGTTCCATTTGGAGTGAACTTTTGTATGTCATTTCTATCCCTATCGCTTACATACACATTTCCTTTAGAATCAAAATTTACGTCATGCGGGCGTAAGAAATGCCCATTAGCTGAACCTTCAGAACCCCATTTGAAATCAAAGCAATAGTTTATGGGACTCAATAATTCTGCCTTTCCTCCCAATACAGTATTTTCCATTATTAAATTTCGTTCCGGGAAAATGAGAAATACTAGTAACATTGAACAAATCAGTGTGTGAGTTAAATTGACAAACACTATGATAGTCAAATGGCTTAGAGGCTATCTAAGACTTCTGGTACAAGTAACAAAGTCAAATGTGAAATTATATTCAATTAATCTGTCATTAACTTAGTATGTCATTGTGATTTGTAGGGAGCATCTACCAAGCTGGTATTTCATCAAGTCACTCAAAATATCTGAAAATTGCGGAGTGAACAAATAGTTTTTCTTATATGAATCTAGTAAAGCTCAGATCATCCGAATTAGCCATTCTCAGAAGCTAAAGATATCTTTGACATTATCTTATTATAAAGAGCAAACTATCTTTACACAAACAAATGAAACTTTATAATCATAGCTTCAATATTCCTAAATCCCTTTTGCCTTGGATATCTGAATTGGAATCACTCGGAATCAAGTCAGAAAAATTAAACGAGTTGAATGATGTTTACGAGGTTAAAAATCTTGTAGAGAACATCAAGCAGACATTATTTCAGGATTTTAAAACCAGTTATCAAAGGGAATCATAATATAACTTGCATTTTTGATGAATAAATGATACTATACTAAGAAATTTTTAGACAAGAAGCAGTCTTTGTAACTGATAAATATTTGCATACGAAACAATAATAGAAACTTCATTCTCATATATCCAAAGATTCTGATCGATAATTCGTTCAACTCGTGAATGTCTATCCTTTTATATGAAAATAATTAATGAATAATGTGCATGAATTCTCAAATTTGTCTTGCATGAATTTTGATATTACAAAAAAACAGGAGGATTTTATTTCAAAGGTGGATAGTGTTTGCAAATCACTTAGAAGTGTCGAAGAAGAATGCTATATAGAAGATAGACTCAATGAAAAATTAATTCCTGAATTTAGTAAAATTGGAATGCTTGGTTGCCCAATATCAAAAAAATATGGAGGTCTAGGATTTGATATCTTAACATATTGTAAGAGTTTAGAGAGAATTGGTGAGGAAGGTAATTCTATGAGAACATTTTTTTCTGTCCATACTTCGATTGGACAGATGGTATTGCAAGGATGGGCTAATGAAGATCAGAAGAAAAGATACCTGCCTGAAACTACAAGCGGTAAAAGTATCATGGCCTTTGCTCTGACTGAGCCCGAAGCAGGAAGTGATCCCTCATCATTAAACAGTCAGTATGAAGATAAAGGAGAATATTATTTACTAACCGGAAAGAAACACTGGATCGGTAACGGAACTATAGCAGATATTGTTACAACATATGCTAAAGATAAAACAACAGGTAAGATATCCGCATTTATTGTAGATATGAATTCATCCGGTATTAGAAAGAAAGAAATGAAAAACAAGATGGGCCTTCTCACCATTAAGAATGCCGAGATTTATTTTGAAGAATGTGGTGTACCAAAACAAAATTTACTTGGACAATTGGGACAGGGACTTAATATCGCCTATAGTGCCTTAATTGACGGAAGGCTTAGTGTTGCAGCAGGTTGCATTGGTGTAATGAACGACTGTCTCAATGAAACATTGAATCATGCCAAACTAAGAAGACAGCACGGATCTCTGTTGGCAAAAAAGCAGTTAATCCAACAACACATTTCAAGAATTATTATAGGTAAGGAAAGCGTAAAGTGGCTTACATATAAGGCAGCTTGTGCTAGGCAGAAATTGCATGATTACGTTGAGGAGTTCAAACTAGAACAAGAAGGATGGCAAAAAAAACTTAATCGGAATAACACCGCTTACTCAAAGTTGAGAAAAGAAGCCGACATGTTAACTACTATTGCAAAATTCCATGCCACAAACATAGCGTTTGATTGCGCAAATAGATCTGTACAAGTATTTGGATCTTTTGGTTACCAAAAAACAGCACGTGTAGCAAAACATTTTCTTGATTCTCGAGCAACTATGATTTACGAAGGGGCAAATGAAGTTTTAGAGCTAAAAATCGCCTCCGAAGCACTTGGCGATGCTTACAAAGCATACTAATGTTTTCTCGCTGAATTAACTTTAGTAAATGCATCATTTATCAAAGACATTCCTTTCGTAGCGTCATCCTCACTGATAATTAGTGGTGGCATTATCCTAATTGACTTTTTTCCTGCCGGTAGAACCAGAAGGTGCTTCTTGAACAATCTTTTAACAATATTATCTCTTGTCATTTTGGTATCAAATTCAAGACCTATCATCAGACCGATTCCTCTTACATCAATGAGACCATTGATACCAATAAGATCAACAAAATGCTTTTTTAGCATTTCACCAATTCTAAGAGAATTAGCTAACAGTCTATTCTTCGTTATAATTTCAATTATCATTGAACCAATTGCCATGTCAATTCTACTTCCTCCTCCCCAAGTACTCGATAGAACTCCAGTTTCATTAGGATCATACTTCTTATCATATACAGTGGCACCCACCTGCAACGCTTTTGCGACGGTCATTATATCAGGCTCCACTCCATAATGTTGATACGCCCACCATTTCCCAGTTCTTCCCATTCCACTCTGAACTTCGTCAAAGATCAAAGGGACGTCAAATTCATTTGCTAATTTTCGAATATTTTGGATAAATAATTTACTTGCAACATTTAAACCACCCTCTCCCTGTATGGTTTCAGTTATTATGAACGCTATTCTGTGTTCTTTTAGCAAATATTCTAATTGATCAATTTGGAGATCAGAGTCGACTGTACAAAATTTAATTCTCATAACTGGTAATTCTGGAAAATTAGTTTTCTGAACCTCCTTACTCATAGTAAAGCTTAACGCGCCGAGAGTTCTTCCATGAAAATCATTATCACAAGATACTCCTGGAAGTGGGCCCATTTTCCTATAGGCAATTTTTATGGCGTTCTCCACTGCCTCAGCTCCACTATTTATGAAAAATACTTTGGAATTCCTCTTACTTATCGAAAGAAGTTTGTTTGCAATATCAAGATGCTCCTCACAATAAAAGTCTTGACCAGCGATCTTGTGGATTCCTATTTCTGTATTGGAGTATTTTTTGATAACCTCTAAAATTTTGGGATGAGCATATCCTAATGGGCAAGATCCAATATTAGATGTGAAATCCAAGAATCTATTGCCATCAACATCTTCAATTTCACATCCTTTTCCAGTCTTGATTACAAGAGGATAAGTGAAGGTAGAGTCATAGGCTATTTTTTTGATTGCATTTACAATACGTATTGCTTTTGGACCTGGGATTTTTATCATAGCTATGAATTCTATTCCAGATAAATAAGATTTACACAATCATCACGATAAAGGTGATAATTTTAGAATCCAAATCATAGTCCAATTATTGCTTTTACTAGTCCTATGATGTTGTTTTATTTTGAATTATTCAAGATGGGATTACCATAATTAACGAAAGCGAATTAGCCGACTTGAGTATCAAATATTGGTAATCAAATCTGATGAAACCCTTGCTACCCGCCTACATAACATCTTATATGAATCTAGGATATCTAATTCAATGATTCCTGGTAAATGCTCCATATTTGCTACATAGTTATTTAAAGTGAATAATTCCTGGATTTGAACTTCAATCCTGATATCATTGCTCTTAAGATCTTCAGAATCGGATCTGTTTACTATTTTTACAAACTTGGCATACTTTTTTTGATTTTCGTTTTCAAAGGGATATCTTCCAGCCTGGATAGAATCTTGTATCATGCTACATAATTCAGATATCTTCATATCTATATTACTAATAACCTCATACTTAACCTATGACAATAATTTTGACCGTTGTGAAGGCGAGGCCACATTTAGATTTTGATTACTACACAATTACGATGAATTCGACTGATGTACCAGAATATTATTATTATCAAAGGTATTCATAGAAATACTGAAGGATGAAATTAACCTGGATCTTTAGTTCAATAATTCTTTCATCCATCATTATCTTACTATCAGAAAACGAGGAAGCAGTTGTTTATGGTGTCATTGTTGAAAACAATCCTTTTTATGGATTAAGTAATGAAAAAATAAATACCGTTGAGTCAATTACTGAGGATAAATTGATGAAAATTAAACTAGAATATGCACCTAAAGTGATTGAGTTTGGATCCCCCGAATTTTTTAAAGTTACTTTGTATCATGCGGACAAGAATGAAATAGCATTACATGCTGATACTGATATTGTGGTTTCTAAAAATGGTAAGGAACTTTATAAAGCATCAGATGAATTCTCGCAACCTTTTGTCCATACACCAAATGGAATCGTTCTGTCTTCATACAAATTCCCCGATTCTGGACAATATATGATCACAGTAAAAGTCATTGGAATTAATTTTATGCCTGTCAGCACTATGCAAGCGAGTTTTACAACCAACGTTACCGACTCAAATAATAAATATCTCATAGAGATAGTAAAATGAATTCTATACAATTAGATTACCACAAGATTTTATGGAGGATATAAAATTGAGAGAGTTACTTTACAATTCACGACGACATCTTTTATTTGTCCTTTTTTATCTTATTTTAAGTATATTAGTTTTTAGTAACAATGATAATTTCCATATTGAAAAAATATATGCGCATTTCTTTACTCCAAATGAAATGGCCACCTTTGTATCAATAGTTTACCAATTACAAGCAGAATTGGAGCTCGTATCAACAAACTTGGCAAACAATAACTTGTCTATGGCTCAAAACCATGCAAACAAAGCATCTTCGCTCCTGAATCAAAGGATGTTGGCAGAAATAGCGGAGGATAATCCAAAACTAGCAGCGGATCTTAATTACAGGTTGATTCAACTGCAGACAATATCATCAACTTCGCCAAACCAAGTACAAACCACAAATCAAGTAGTGAGTGATCTTAATTATAGGTTGAATGAAGATGCACTTGTTAGAATGGCACAATTACAACCGGATTCTTCAAATTTATTGGAAGGCTTTACGAGGTCACTGGGGAACATGATTGGTGGAGACGATAAGGAGGTAAAAGAACAGAATGCAAAGATTGAAGCAGTAGCATTAGCAAATGTCGTAGATAGCGTACTAATTAATTATGGCAATGCATATCAAGTTGGATTTGATATGACCAATATGTCAAATATGGTCATGCCTAACATGAATGACAATGTAGTTCCTATGGTAAGGAATCAATCTGGTGATGTAAATTTATCTGAGACTGGTAACATGAATATGACCATGATCAAACACTCATCGAATACTTCATCCAGTGCAATAATACATGGGAATGTAATGAATGATAGATACTCCCTGGTTAATGTGTCAAACTATCAAAGTGCTCTGGCATTAAGTGTAAAAGCATCCAAAGTCTTTAACGATAAACTCAAGTTCACTGAAATAAGCAATAAAAATGCAACTGGATATATTACCAATCTGGAAAACGGTTTGACTCAACTCAATAATTTGGTTGCAAAAAAGGATTCTCCTCTGGATTTAATGATGATAGTTCACACCCAGATTCATCCAAATTTACTGGAGGCTTTTAGCTTACAGTTGCGTAATTAGTGGACATTCAAGGCTATTTCTAACTATCCTTGGTTTATCCGCGCATTGAAAGAGCGTATATGTTCACACTCATTTAAATACAAATTGTGCATATTAGTAAAAAAGCTCACTGTGGGTAAAACATGGAAAAGAAAATATCTCATTCTCAGGATTACGATCCCGCTCTTTTAGAAAAAATGTTATTCAAGGTCTCAAAAAAATGGATAGCGGGACGTTCAAATACTGAAGCCATTAATGAAGCTAGAAAATCCAATAAATGTGGAATGTCGGCGATCCTCAATTATCTGGGTGAAGGTTATACTGAAAAGTTTCAGGTTGACAGATCCGTCTTAGAGTACTTTACCTTGCTTGATCTATTAAGGTCGAATGATATTAGAGGTAGTATTTCTGTTAAACCAACACAAATTGGTCTTTGTATTGGGTATGATCTGTGTTTAGAGAATTTTGGAAAGATTTCAAAAAAAGCAAGAGAGAGCGGACATTTCATGTGGATCGATATTGAAAATTCTGACTATGTCGAAGATACCCTGTCAATTTATCTTAGAGTTCTAGGAAATAATAAAAATACCGGCGTTGCAATTCAATCCTATTTAAGAAGGAGTTACAGTGATCTGCTACACCTTATGGAAAATTCTGCTAATTTGAGAATAGTAAAGGGGGCATATAGAGGAGAAAAAAATGAGGCATATCAATCAAATAGTGAAACAAATCAAAATTTTTCAAGACTAATGAATGTGATGCTTAAAGAGTCATCTTACAGCGGGATCGTAGCCATTGCCACTCATGATTCTAACCTTATTAACGAAGCATTGGCATTATCTACTAAAGGATCGATAAAAATGAAAAACTTACAGTTTCAATTATTGAAAGGAGTACGCGACGAGTTAAAACAACAATTAGTTAAGGATGGATATATGGTATCTGAGTACATGCCCTATGGTGAAAAATGGCTACACTATTCATTAAGAAGACTTAAGGAGAGAAAAAGAAATATATTTTTACTTGCCAGATCCCTTATAGAATCTTGATTCTCTATAGTTACTCGATTCAATTAATGTACATCATCCAGCACTCCCGGGATGACTGCGCCATTTTGAGCTTTTTAATTAATGAGTGTGTGGGATAAACAGCATGGTATTTAAAAACGAAGATACGTTTCAGACCTTTCTTGATGCTAATAATGAGTATCGATTTCATAAATTATATGATAATGCGATTGATCAGGTTTCTTCGGAATTTGGAAAAACTTATCCTATTCTTATTGACGGTAAAAGAATATCTACTTCACAAACTATGATTCGGAGTTCTCCAACGGACAGAAGACTCACTTTGGGATACATTGCGAAAGGTAACTCAACGCATGCGAAAAAAGCAATTCAGGCGGCAAGCATTGCATTTGAAAAGTGGAGTATGATGGATTATAGAAAAAGAGTAAAGTTGTTTAGGAAGACAGGTGCCATTATGAAGCGACGTAAATTCGAGTTAGCAGCGTGGCTTACATTCGAAAACGGGAAGAATAGATATGAATCAATAGCAGATATTGATGAAGCAATTGATTTTATCATGTTCTATTCTGATGAGATGCAGAAAAACAATGGATTCGTTACTAGAAAAGGGAGTAGTAAAAATGAACAGAATACAAGTATAATGAAGCCATACGGGGTATGGGCTGTTATTGCTCCATTTAATTTTCCTGCAGCAATTTTAGTAGGGATGAGTGTTGGTGCACTTATCACTGGTAACACGGTTGTTATAAAACCAGCGAGCGATACTCCAATCATAGGTTATAAGATTGTTCAAATTATGATTGAAGCTGGCATTCCTAATGGAGTAATAAATTTTGTTCCAGGATCAGGTGCAGAAATAGGTAAAGTAATTATTGAAAGCAAAGATGTGGCCGGTATTGTATTTACTGGATCAAGAAAGGTTGGTTATATGCTAATGAGCGAATCAAGTAAGACAAAGACTCGTCCAATAATTGCCGAATTAGGAGGAAAAAACGCAACTATCGTGACTGATACGGCGAATCTAGACATAGCAGCCGAGGGTATCGCTAAGGCTGCATTTTCATTTTCAGGACAAAAATGTAGTGCGTGTTCCCGTGTTTATGTTCAAAAAAATGTCAAATCTGAGTTTTTATCAAAACTGGTCGAAAAAACAAAAAAGCTGACAGTAGAAAATCCTAAAGAGCGAGATAGTTTCGTAGGACCAGTAATAAACTTGAATGCATATAATAATTTCAAAAAGTTTTCTAAACTTGCCTTAAATGATGGTAACATTTTAACAGGAGGATCGGTTATAACAAATAAAGACTTTAAACATGGGTATTATGTCCAACCTACGATCGTAGAGGGATTGCCAACAGACAACTCTTTACTAAAAAAGGAACTATTTGTTCCTATTTTGTGTATCACGGAATACGACAAGTTTGAGCAAGCAATTAAGATGACAAATCAGTCAGAGTATGGACTTACATCAGGAATTTATAGCAAGAGGAAGAAGGAAATTTCGAAATTTCTTCAGGATATCGAAGCGGGAGTTGTTTATGTAAACAGGAAAAAAAGTTCCACGACAGGTGCGATGGTGGGACGTCAATCCTTTGGGGGCTGGAAAGATTCTGGAACTACAGGAAAAGGTACAGGGGGAAGATATTATCTTACACAGTTTATGCGCGAACAAAGTCAAACCATTATCAAATAGATCCTAGGTCAAACAGAAAGAGCGTACATAAAACCATAGCATATCTGGAAGTAGAATAATATTACTGGTAGGAGATTTTGGTTAATGAAACAAGAACAGCAACCAACAGTAACCCACCAGTTGTGTTTAGGCGTTAATCCATCATGAACAACAAATTATATAAGGATCTGATGAATCATGAATCAACCAAGTGCTTCTATTGACATCTTAATCTCATTGGAATTCTGTCCTTACAATTCTGCCGCATTCGCATGACTTCATTCTTTGTAACAACTACCTCCTCCTATCTTCTGATAATATTTTTGATGATACTCTTCAGCTGGATAAAATATGGATGCTGGAACAATTTCGGTAACTATTTTGTTCTGAAACTTCGAACCATCCAGCTCTTGCTTCACTCGCTTAGCAATTTTTTCTTGCTCTAGAGTATGAAAGAATATTGAAGAACGATACTGAGTTCCTATATCAGGACCTTGTCTATTTACAGTAGTTGGATTGTGTAATGACCAAAATAATTCTAGTAGCTCTTTATACGAAATTTCTTTAGGATCGTACTTTAGCTGTATGGCTTCAGCATGTCCTGTTCTATCGGTGCAAACATCCTCGTATGTTGGATTCGTAAGATTCCCTCCAGTGTATCCAACTCTTGTTGATTTTACTCCTCTTACCTTCATGAACGCATCCTCAACGCCCCAGAAACAGCCAGCAGCAAAGGTAGCAATTTCAAGACTATTCTCATTCATACTATGTTCTATCCTATGATGGTCCTAAAACCTTTTTCCAGTTCTGTTAAGATTTGTATGTTTTCAAATATAACGCAATCATAATTGTCGTATTAGATTTACTTTCGTGATCTGATTGGTTTGGATCTGAGGTGAAGATGACAACAAGGGCAAAACGAGCCATCATGAAAGAAATACACCGAACATCTTCTACAATATTTTACCCCATCACTGTATCTTGCACCTAATATTCCTATTTCATCACAAATACGTCTACAACCCATCGTATAGCTTACTCGTTTTATTTTATAATGGGGAACATACCTACCAGGGAGTGGGTGTTATGAAAATGAAATATCAAAAATGCTTTGATTTCTAGAATGTAATGACGAAAAGATAGAAGACGGATTGTTTCAAATGTAAACGTTATCCTTGACTAATTTTTGCAGTTTTCCTATTGCCTCTATTAGGGGTTGATTGGTACTAAAGATGAGCAGCGTATGTTCTCCCGTCTTATTATCCGGCCAGAATCTGCCCTCACAATAGGAGCAAGTATTATAGTTAAAATTATACTTGCTTAGAATATTAAAGCCGTTCTTTGGAAATTCGCTTTCATAATAACCCAACCATCCTGGGTGCACTATTCCATCATTATCTAATTTATTTGATACTTCATGAGACGGAGAATAAAATCCGCCCACTATTTCATTTCCAGTAGAGTTTTCTTCTGTCACAGTGATGCTGCCTTTCATCCAATCATACTCAGTATCAATAATAGAGTAATTTCCTGGTGGCAATACTTTTGAATTCGATGCATCAGCATACTCCATTTTTCCAGTGGAATAAATTACATTTCCAGAGCTATCTTCCAGATTTATCGTGTGAGGATGAGGTGTATTCCAAGGAGCATCTGCATTGAGGAATACAATTGCTGTTCCTCTGGGAAGAACTATGTGAGTTGGTACGAAATATGGATTATGGTCTGTGAGAAGTTTATGCTTTTCTTCAGACCAATCCTCATGAGCTTCATTAGCTATGAGAACAACGAAATAGCCAACAGATTTCGGTAAATGCATAGTTTCTGTATCATAAATAGACTTCGCCTCTGGAATTTCTGATGATTCTTGTACTCCTGCATGTGAACTGTTACTAGCATTCATAAATACTATTACTGCAAGCAAATATATTGAAACAACGAAAATGGATTTTTTAGATTTATTCATATTCAACTTAGGTTCTAAATTACGTCACTTCGTTTCTTTCTCTGATATGTGTTTATCATTCCAATGGATCACAAACTCTTCGATGTTGTCCTCGAATTTTTTTATTGATCGCATTAAAAAGGAATGCCCAAATTCCCAACCCAATCTATCGCACTCTAAACATTCATTTTCATAATGGGAAGAAAAACCATGTGCTTCTCCTACTATGCATTTCGAGGGACTATCTAAAGTAAAGTAAAGCCTCCACCAAGCCAATGACAATGGAAACGGAAACCCTTCTTGTCTCAAACTCATGATCTTATTTGCCCACTTAGGAGCAATTTCATGAAATCCTTCAGTAAGTGTATATATTCTTTGGAACAAGTCATATTATTCTACTTGTGGGGTATTATTAAGTATTAAAGTATACGTAAAACTGGTTAATAAGGACGAACTTTATCCAGAAGTAGATAAATTTGCTCATAATGATATTGATGAAGAAGGAATTGCTCAGTCCCTTTTACCTTACATTAAATCATTGAATGAAATCTATTCAGTAATATAACCTAGATCTAGTTGTCACTAATAATACGCTTTGCATAATTTTTAGGGTACTTGGATTTTTTCCCTGCCAAAATACGATCTTACGTTTAGTCTGCATAGATACCAAAGAATAACTCCATATATGGTAAATCCCACTATGGCTCCACCTATACTTGCTGCGTCTACTCCCATACCCAGTAACGCAATAACCATAACATTGAGAATGATGGAAATTACCGTGAGTATAAGTGCACCAAACCAAGCCCATCCTTTGCCTTCAAAAGACCCCAGCTGACTAAAATACTTGCAATTCCTTCCGCTATTAGAAAAATACCAAATATGAAGAAGGACCCAGATAATCTCTTAAGTTCATTTAATCCCGTTGCAATATCAGTACTGTTAACATCTGGTAACTCTTCATCTTCAAGAATATCGGCAATATCAGTTTCACTAACCTGACTAAACTGACTAAAAATAGGACCTATTATCACCATGCCGGTGCCTAAGATTATACCGATAATGCCACCAATTATTCCAAGAATGCCTAATATAGTAACACCGTCAGGTCGTTTTCGTTCTGCTTGCAAATTAATTATTGCGTAATTATCGCAGAATAAATGTGTTAATGGTGATTAACAGTTAATAAAATACCTTTTATCCTTCTCTTATACATTATCGGCGTTCTAAATAGGTGGTAACTCAGGGGTTGGAATGGTTCTGTAACGTCTATATCAGAATATTAAGTACATCTGCATATAGTGTCACAACATCAAATATTTGATAGAAAGATTTAATCTTTTATCTTTTGATAATCATATTAGTAACAAAAGATTCGATCTAAACTAGATGTATGTCTTTTCCTTAAAAGTTAATGGATATACATTTGTATATTCATGCTGCACAATATGAGATTCTATCGGATATTGCAAAAATTATTTCTCGCATTGATGCTCCTGAGGGAAAAATTTCTCATAATTGACACCAAAGACCTTCATAATAATTCTATCATTCTCTTTCTTAACGTTTCCCATGTCTTTCTTTTCGGTAACTTTTATCACATAGGCGTACTGCTTTACAAACTATAAATAAAAGATC